>RFVC01000071.1 GCA_009922595.1 Gammaproteobacteria bacterium
CCTGGATTTCCCCGACATGATCCGCCCCTTCAACAAGACTCGCCTGAATTCCTGAAGTACCTGTGTAGTTCTGACCGGGACGGTACTCTTGTTCCACCCCGCCCCAGGTTGAGCAGTAATTATCATTAGCCGGAATGTAAAAAAGCCCGGTCTGCGGACTAAAAGCAGCCGGCGGCCAGTTTTTACCCCCTGATAGGGACGGACAGTAGGTCGCAACTTTATTCATGCCCGGCTTGTTCTCCTCGTTATATGAGGGACGCCCTGTTTCCGGATCGATAGCAGTAAACACATCCTGGTAAACGTACTGCTCAGCATCAATGAACCTGATGCCTTCCTCTGTCGGCTCTAGCACCCAGATATAGCCATTGCGTCCTGCATGCACGAGCGCCTTGAAAGAACGTCCCTCCCGCTCAACGTCTATCAGGACCGGGGGCGACACTTCATCCCAGTCCCAGGAGCCGTTCCAGTGATACTGGTGATACCCCTTCATTTCACCGGTATCCACATCCAGAGCAATCACCGAGTTAGCAAAAAGGTTGTCCCCTGGCCTAGCCTCGCCCGCCCAAGGGCCTGCATTGCCAGTGCCCCAGAAACTTAGGTTGGTTTCAGGATCAAAATTACCTGTCACCCAGATTGAGGCGCCACCGGTTTGCCAGGTATCTTCCGGCCAGGTGTCATTGCCAAATTCACCCGGACCAGGAACAGTATGCGTACGCCAGACTTCCTCTCCTGTTTCAGCATCCAGTGCGGCAATGAAGCCGCGAATCCCCCTCTCGCCCCCGGAGGTGCCCACCAGGATTTTTCCATTTGCCGCAAGCGGTGCCAACGTCATGTAGTAACCGGCCCGATAATTGGCGACTGTCTGCTGCCATACCAAGTCGCCGGTCATGGCATCAAGCGCGACAACGGTTGCATCCGAGTTGGCCATGTAAACCTTATCGCCGTATAGCGCCACACCACGATTGGTGGGATGCATGAGGCTGATATCGAAAGGCATCTGGAAGTTGTAGCGCCAGAGCACGTCGCCCGTGGCAGCTTCAAGGGCCAGAACGTGATTCAGCGGCGTGGTGATATACATTATGCCGTTATTGACGATCGGCGGTGACTGATGCCCTTCCGTCAGCGAAGTGGAGAGGGTCCACGCAGGCGCCAGGGTACCTACATTGTCCACATTAATCTGGTCGAGAGGCGAATAGCCCTGTCCGTCATAGGTGCGACGAAACATCAGCCAGTTACCCTCTTCAGGGTTACGCAACCTTTCGTCAGTTACCGCCGAGTATTGCGAGACCTGCGCACTGATCGAGAAAGAAACAAGAACCGCAAGGAAAGAAACAAGGACTCCTTCGATCCACTTCACTTTCATATTTTTATTCATTTTGATTCCGCCTCTGACAAGATTAAATACCAAATGGTGATAGCCCGGGCTGCTGAAACCCGACCCTGCCTTCAAATTCGCCCGCCACTCCTACTTTTCCATCCCGGTTTTCAAGCGGCAGTGATGCCAGCTGCCAGGGAGCAGGCCCTCCTACTACCCTCGCGCCGTCTGCCGGGTCAAATTGCGACTCGTGGCAAGGACATTGAAAACGCAGGAATTCCCCGTTCCAGTCAGTGACATCACAACCGGTGTGGCTGCAAATCCCGGAATAGGCTAAAAGCCCACCTGCACTTCTTGCTGCGGTTGCTTCACTCATACGTGCAGGATCTACTCGCACGAGTACCAACTGGTTCATGCGGGTGCCATTGCGAATAGTGCCTGCCAGCGGGTCCATGGCCCAGGCAAAAACCTGCTTGGAATCTGCTTTGAGGTCGTCGACTGACACCACGCTGCCTGCAGCATCGCCATATGCATAAACAAGCAGATCGCCCGGCTGTGGGGGCAATAAACTCGCCTCATTGGGCATTTGTCCTTCTGCCGCAACTGGTACTGCTAGTCCAACAAACAGCCCTTCAAGGACCTTTCGACGCTTATACTTCATCGTGTCTCTGCTCTTGTCTTATTTTCATTCGCCTGCCCGGTTGGCAGTAAACAGGGCAATGAACTGTTTTCCGTCAACCATGTATGTCATCGGTGATCCCTGTTGGGGCCCGCCACCGGGAATAGATATGCGGCCTATTTCTTCACCCGTTGCCTTGTCATAGGCATGCACCAAGGAATGTCCATCTCCGCCTTCACCAGCAATAAGCAATGTGCTTGACACCAGCATCCCCGGAATGGAGTTGACCCCGGTCTGCGGTATATCCATGCCACGCAGTCTTGGGTGATTAGCAATTTCCTCTGGCGTATCGCCGTTTGGAATGACCCAGGCTATTTCGCCTCTGTTCATGTCATAAGCGGTAATACGCCCGTAGGGTGGTTTCATGATGGGTAAACCATCCACCGATGGCAGCGGCAGCGATCCCCCCATGACATATTGTGAATCCCAGGTGCCAAAATCTGGTGGTTCCAGCCCAATGACTGAAGGACTGGTATGGGAGCCGATATAAACAAACCCGGTTTCTGGGTCTGCCGCGCCACCTTCCCAATTGGCACCGCCGCCAAAGCCCGGAACAACAATGGTACCCCTTGTCCCATCCTCGGCGTTACTAAGCGAAGGCGGTGTAAAAATGCCGCCAATTCGGTGCCTGGAGATAGCGGTGATTGCGGCTTCCCGTAATTCAGGAGTGAAATCAATCAGGTTATCAATACTAATTCCCTGCACATCAAAAGGCGGTGGCTTGGTTGGAAAAGGCTGGGTTGGGGAAGTCCACTCACCCGGCACATCAGAGACAGCAACAGGCTGCTCATCTATTGGCCAGATCGGCTCACCAGTTTTCCGATTGAACACGTAGGCAAATGCCTGCTTACTGAACTGAACGACTGCCTTTACCTCTCTTCCCTCCACGTTGATATCAACGAGGATCGGGTGAGGCGGCATGTCATAGTCCCAAATATCGTGATGAACCAGCTGCTGATACCACTTCAGTTCACCGGTAGCCGCATCAAGTGCTATAAGAGAGCCCGAATAGAGGTTATTGCCTGGGCGATGCCCGCCGTAAATATCATTAGTCGCTGCCTCAATCGGCAGATAAACCATGCCCAGTTCGGGATCACCCGCGCTTAGCCCCCAAATACCGGCGTTTCCCACATAATCAGCAGAGCCATCAAGCCAGGTCTCGTAACCGGGCTCGCCGGGCCTTGGAATCGTGTGAAAGACCCAGTTGCGCTCGCCTGTGCGTGCGTTGATGGCAATGATGTCAGCTTTCACATTACCCCTTCCAGCCTGACCTCCCGGGCGCAATGCAGGGCCAATCACCACGCTGTCTCCAATCACAGTCGCAGGCGATGAATTGCCGATGGCACCCAGCAGCGGGGGATGCTCGTAGTCCAGGTCAAGATGATTGAAGAGATCAACTATTCCTTTGTTTCCAAAAGCGCTCACGGGGCTACCCGTTCTGGCATCCAGCGCGACAAGCTGAAAGCCAGGCGTGATAACAAAAATTCGGGAATCACTGCCATCGGTCCAGTAGGATACCCCACGGCCGGAGTTGCGCCTGGGGGCCTGTGTCCAGCGTTCGCCTTCATCCATGCGCCACATCCAGAGCGTGTGCCCGGTACCCGCTTCCACGGCTACAACATTGCGGCGATTACCCGCCGTGAAATAAAGGACGCCATCCACCATGAGCGGCGTACTGATATTGCGGAATTCAGTTTCTCCGAAATTGTCGGACTTCCAGGTCCAGGCGACCTCCAGGTCGGTGAAGTTTTCCCGGGTGATCTGGTCAAGAGGTGAATAGCGCGTGCCGCCCCTATCCCCCCCGTAGGAAATCCAATCGCTGCCTTGCGTACCATGCTGGGCAAGCACATTAGGTGGCAGGCCATTAGTGAGAAGTGCCAGTATTGAAAAAACTCTGAAAAGTTCCTTCATAGTAACCCCCCGGTATTTTCGTGTTTTAAGGGAAGCATATGACTCCTTCACGCAAGGAGCAAGGTACAAGGAACAAGGAAAGATAGATTTCGACTATTTTTCGAACAGGCATACGAATCAAGTCTCCATTCGATTATGCAATCTCAATAACCAGCGCCATCTAGCCTCTCGCTACTTGTTCCTTAAAATATCAAGAACGCCGGTATGTCCTTGATACTGCTTTAGTCATATAATCTTCTTTAATGAATTTTCTTGGCTCCCATATTCTTTCAATCAGTCAGTTTGACAAGAATGATGTGAAAGAGCTTTTCCGGGTAGCTGACGAAATGCAGCCCTATGCCCAACGCGAGAAACACACCCGCGTTCTTGATGGCGCCATCCTCGGCAATCTGTTCTTTGAGCCCAGCACACGAACCAGGGTCAGCTTTGGCTGCGCCTTTAACCTGCTGGGCGGCCAGGTCAGGGAAACCACAGACATCAAGGCCTCCGCCATCACCAAAGGGGAATCCCTTTACGACACGGCCCGCGTTATCAGCGGCTACAGTGACGTGATCGCGATGCGCCACCCCGTCGCCGGGTCTGTGGAAGAATTTTCCAGGGCCAGCCGAGTTCCGGTCATCAATGCGGGTGACGGCCCTTCCGAACATCCTTCCCAGGCCCTGCTTGACCTCTATACAATCAAGAAAGAACTAAATATCGAAGATGATTTCGATGGTATTCGCATAGCCATGGTAGGCGACCTCAAATATGGCCGCACTGTTCACTCCCTCTGCAAACTGCTTAACCTTTACAGCAACATTACATTTACACTGATTTCGCCCAACGAACTTAAAATGCCCGAAGAGATAGTCGAGGAACTGCGAAAGAGCGGTCATGAGGTGATTGAAACAGAGGACATGGAATCAGGGCTGGAAAACAACGACACGGTGTACCTGACACGTATCCAGGAAGAACGATTTGAAGACCGAAATGAGGCAGATATCTACCGCGGACGCTTCCGTCTCAACCAGTCCATATACACCAGTCACTGCAAACCGAATACCGTTATCATGCATCCACTCCCGCGCGACTCCCGCGCAGAAGCTAATGAACTTGATAACGACCTCAACCAGCATCCTAACTTGGCAATATTTCGCCAAACGGATAACGGCGTGCTGATCCGCATGGCACTTTTTGTCCTTACTCTGGGGGTGCAGGACAAAGTGCACGAATCTTCAGTTGAGGTAAAGTGGTACACTGAAAAACGCTTCAAATAGGCACTACATCTGAGGCTTTCATCACGGTATTAGAAGACCTGATGAAAGTGATGGTCAATTTAGAACATTCTCTTGATGGTATGTAGTTCACAGGGTGAACTTCCCACTGGTTTAAAGGGAGTTCGCAGGCAACAAGTAAGGGCTAGTGCTCTCGCGTGGCAAGAAACTCGAGATCCGGCCAGCGCTCCATTGTCAGGTCAAGATTTACCCGAGTAGGCGCAAGGTAGGTCAGGTAGTCTCCCCCATCCAGTGCCAGGTTGTCGCCGGCTTTCTTTCTAAATTCATCCAGCTTGCTGCTGTACTCGGCATAGACCCACCTGGCGGTATGAATACTTATCGGCTCATACACGCAATCAACTTTGTACTCGTCTTTTAGGCGATATGCCACCACTTCAAACTGCAGCACCCCTACCGCACCAACGATCAGGTCATTATTGTTAAGCGGCATGAAGACTTGGGTGGAGCCTTCCTCGGACAGCTGTCGCAGACCTTTTTGTAGCTGCTTGAGTTTAAGCGGGTCTTTCAGTCGGATACGTTTAAATAATTCCGGGGCAAAATGTGGAATTCCGGTGTATTGGAGCTCCTCACCCCCGGTAAAGGTATCCCCTATCTGGATAGTGCCGTGATTATGCAGGCCGACAATATCACCGGAAACTGCACGATCAGCCTGCGCCCTCTCCCCGGCCAGGAAAGTAACAGCATCACTGATGCGAATTTCCTTGCCTATACGCACGTGCTTCATTTTCATGCCCTGTTCGTAAGCGCCGGAGCAGATACGCATGAAGGCCACACGATCTCGATGACGCGGATCCATATTGGCCTGGATCTTGAAAATAAACCCTGAAAACGCTTGCTCGTGGGCATCCACTTTGCGTGATTCAGAAACGCGATTCTGCGGCGGCGGTGCCCACTCGACAAACTCGTTAAGCATCTGCTCCACGCCAAAATTACCCAGGGCCGTGCCAAAAAACACAGGTGTCTGCCGGCCTTCCAGATAAGCCTGCAAATCGAACTTATGGCTGGCGCCACGGACGAGTTCTATCTCGTCTCGAAAATCCTCAACATAGGAACCCAGTAGCTCTGCCGCCTCACTGCTGTCCAGGCCCTGTATGGTCCTAGTTTCACCTATCTCATCGGCATATTCATGATCGTAGATATGAATAGTATCGGTGCCGAGGTTGTAAATACCCTGGAACGAT
>RFVC01000072.1 GCA_009922595.1 Gammaproteobacteria bacterium
CGTCGCTTCCTTAACGCCGACTATATTGTCTACAACGGATAGCTCCTTGATCGTTTCCGGTAGCATATCGCACGCCGTTCTGCCTGGAACGTTGTAAAGAATTTGGGGTATGTCCACGGACTCGGCAATCCTGGTGTGATGGGCAACCAGGCCTCTCTGACTTGGCTTGTTGTAATAAGGGGTCACCAGTAGGCAGGCATCAGCACCCGCCTCCTTGGCTGCGGCGGTGAGTTCAATAGCTTCAGTTGTTGAATTGGCGCCAGTTCCGGCTATTACCGGGATGCGGCCATTGATGAGCTTTACTACGTGGCTGACAACCGCGCAATGCTCATCCACGTTCAGGGTAGCCGATTCGCCGGTGGTGCCAACCGCCACTATGGCATCTGTGCCCTCGGCAACATGCCACTCGAGCAGGGACGACATGGTCTCCATATCAATACTGCCGTCTTTATGCATTGGAGTCACAATTGCGACGATACTGCCTTTGATCATTACTTTTCTGTCTCGCCTGTACCGGGAATGGTTAAGGGTTGTGCTAAATTAACTGGAAACTTTACCGGCTTTATAAAGAAAACTGGAGAGCCCCGGAAAAAGCATTAATTTTAGCCTAAGAGAACGCAACTTTATACTGAATGGATATTGTCAGGACCGCCCTTGATAGGCCAGGCCCGGATGACCGCCTTGATGAAGGTAGCCAGCGGAATCGCGAAAAAGACACCCCAAAATCCCCAGAGTCCACCAAAGACCAGGATGGCCGTGATGATAGAAATGGGATGTAAATTCACCGTCTCAGAAAATATCAGAGGGACCAGGATGTTGCCGTCGATCATCTGCAAGACTGCATAGGCAATCAGCACTTGGACCAGGTCGCCGGATAAGCCCCACTGGAAAAAGCCAACGAGGAAGACCGGAATGGTGACCACGGTTGCTCCCACGTACGGCACAATTACGGAAAACCCGATCAGGACGGATAGCAGCAAGGGGTAATTGAGTCCAAATATGGAGAGCATGATGTAGCTGGAAATGCCCACTACAGTAATTTCAACCGCTTTACCACGAATGTAGTTGGCCAGCTGATCGTTCATCTCATGCCAGACCTGCGCCATGATGGGTCGTTTCTTAGGCAGGTAGCTTTCAAGAAAGGTCAGGAGTTTTTCAGAATCATGCAGCATCAAAAAAACCATGATCGGAACAAGAACGGTATAAACCACCAGCGTTACGAGGCGAGTGATACTGGTCACAGAGTAGGACAGAATTTCCTGGCCGAGTTGCCCTATTTCCCCCTGCATATTTAGCATCCACTGCTCTACCTGGCTCTGCGTGAATAGCTCAGGATAGTTTTCGGGCAATACGAACAGCAGTGACTGCAGTTGATCCACCATGCTCGGGAGCTCATCCAGGAATATAGTTAGCCTGCTCCAACCAAAAGGGAGGAAATAGAGGAAGAAAATCAGGGTGACACCAAGGAAAAGAAGGTAGACAAGGTACACCGAAACGGCGTGCGACACATTAAGCTTGTGCAGCGAGTTGACCAATCCCTGAAGGATAAAGGTGATGATTATGCTCCACATCAGGGGGGCAATAATGCCGCCCATGGTCAGCATGATTAGGGTGCTGACGATCAACAGCAAGGCAAAGATAATCGCTTCTTCCTCGGAGAAGTAGCGTTCATAGAGTTCGCTAAAAACTTTTAACATGCTGCTACCTGTATAAGTCGACCTGTACACATTACGTATACTTCATCCGCCGGTTATTGTTGCTCTAATTCGATTGCGCTTGATCCTGCGCTCTAATTTTTTTGTATCAGGTAACCAAAGGTTCCTTCATGATTTTCAAACTCAAGCAGATTGTTTCCACTTTGCTCTGTGAAAACCTGGAAATCCCTTTCTGAGCCGGGATCAGTAGCCAGGACTTTTAGCACCTGACCTGCTTCCATCTTATTCAGGGCCTGCTTTGCTTTCAGGAGCGGCATCGGGCAGGTAAGTCCGCTCAGATCCAGCTCAATATCTGCTTTAGTTTGCATAGAGCTATTTTACCCCGCACCCAGTGAAAAACCGAGTTATGGGCTAAAATAATGTGTATTATTGTTGGTCTAAGGTGTTATGCCTGACTTATTCATGAAGATTTTCCCGGCTTTTTTACCAAACAGGTTGAGCACAGTCCTTAGCAGGCTTGTTCATCTGTTGCCCGTTACCCTGCTGGCAACATCCCTGGCTTTCCCATCGCGGGCCCAGGTTAATCTTCCTGTGCTGGGTGATTCAGTCTCGGGCACTATTTCTACCCAGCAAGAATACGAATTCGGTCGGGAGTTTTTGAGACAAATCAGACGCGAAACTACCATGCTCGATGATCCCTTAATCATGGAGTACATCGTCAGCCTGACTTACAAGCTGGCAGTCAACAGTGAACTAACAGACCACAGGCTGGAGTTTGTCCTTATCGACAGCGAAATACTGAATGCCTTTGCCGCTCCTGGAGGCATTATTGGCGTAAATGCCGGCCTGTTCTTGTTTGCCCAGAATGAAGGACAGTTTGCTTCTGTGCTTTCACACGAGCTTGCCCATATCAGCCAGCGTCACTATGCCCGTTCGGTTCAACAGGCGCAGCGCAATGCCCTGCCCAGTATCGCAGGCTTGCTGGCCAGCCTGGTGATTGCCGGCGTGGCTGGCGGTGATGCAGGCCAGGCAGCACTGATGACCTCGCAGGCCGTTGGCCAGGAAAATCAGATGCGCTACAGCAGAAGCAACGAGCAGGAAGCTGACCGAATTGGCATTCGTACGCTGTACAACTCGGGATTTGATCCTTTTGATATGGCCGGCATGTTTGAACAGATGATGCGTATGAATAGCTTTTCACAGCGCATGCCGGAATTTCTCTCCACTCACCCCCTGGACGAAAATCGTATTGCCGACAGTAAAAATCGCGCCAATTCCCTGCCTGCCTTGGAGCACATCCAGAATATTGAATTCCTGCTAATGAAACATCGCGTCAGCGTTCACTACAGCAACGATACCGAAGCCTATGTGGCTGCCCTTGAACGAGCGCTACCGCAGCTTAATGGCGTGGAAGCGGATGCCGCTAGGTACGGTATTGCACTTGGCCAACTGGAAAGCGGTCAGTTTGTTGAAGCTACCCAGTCACTGCAAACCGTACTTTTGAAAGAGCCGACCCGAATCACCTACGTCATGCTGCAGGCCGACATTGCCAGGGCAGCCGGCAATCTGGACAGAGCCCTTGACATCTTGGAGGACAATCTAAGAATCAACCCGAGCAACCATCCACTGACCATGTCGCTTGCCAACACCCTTGAGCAGGGCGGCAGGTACGTCGCTGCTGCCGAGATCCTTGAGGCACACAGCATTAAACGGCCCAACGATCCGCAGGTATGGTACCAGCTGGCCGAAATCCAGGGACAGGCCGGCAATATCAGCAAGGTGCACCAGGCGAGGGGCGAATACTTTATTACTGTTGGTGATTTCACTAGGGCAAGAAACCAGTTTAGCCTGGCACTGGAACAGGAAAGGGATCGTCTGGTCAGGGCAAAAATTCAGCAGCGACTAGATTACATTCGCAACCTGCAGAACCGTTTCTACCGATAAGCCGTCTTATCAGGCCTGATTTTTCCTGAAATCCAGCATGCGCTGAAGAGGCAGCATGGCCTTTTCACAAAGCTCGGCATCTACCAGAACTTCGTGAGAACTATTAAGCAAGGAATCATAAAGATTCGCGAGCGAATTCATCCCCATCCAGGGGCAATTGGCACAGCTGCGGCAGGTAGCACCTTCCCCGGCAGTCGGCGCCAGTATCAGCTCCTTATCAGGTGCCATCTGCTGCATCTTGTAAAAAATGCCCGCATCAGTGGCAACGATAAACATCTTTTCCGGACGCTCGCAGGCCGCTTTAATGATTTGTGTGGTTGAGCCCACCATATCAGCCTGCTCAAGAACTGCCATTGGCGATTCAGGATGCGCTAGTACAGCAGCGTTAGGATGCAAATGGCGCATATCATCAAGCGCCCTGGTTTTGAATTCCTCGTGCACAATGCAGGCTCCATCCCAGATCAGCATATCCTCTGCTCCGGTTTGCTTCTGAATATAGTTGCCAAGATGCTTGTCCGGCGCCCAGATAATGGCTTTGCCCTGAGAGGTCAGGAAGTCAACCACATCAAGGGCAATGGCCGAGGTCACAACCCAGTCAGAGCGAGCTTTTACTTCAGCAGAGGTATTGGCATACACCACGACTTCATGGTCTGAATTTTCATCGCAAAATTGAGCGAAGGTGTCCACGGGACAGCCGAGATCAAGCGAACAGGTTGCTTCCAGGGTGGGCATTAGAATGGTTTTTTCCGGGTTGAGAATCTTTGCCGTCTCCCCCATGAACTTCACTCCTGCCACGACGATTGTTCCTGCAGAGGACTGGGTCCCAAATCGCGCCATCTCCAGTGAGTCCGCTACCATGCCGCCAGTTTCCTCTGCAAGAGACTGCAGTTCAGGTGAGGTGTAGTAGTGAGCTACCAGTACCGCGTTGCGCTCAACCAGAAGCTTCTTGATCTTGTCCCGGTATTCTTTTGACTTGGCGTCGGGCTGGGAGCAGGTCTGGGGCACCCTGTCGAGATAGTCTTTGACAAAAGCCCGCTCTGCCGCAAACTCGGATTCAGTATTTTTATTGAGTAATGCCATACTATGGGGAACTGTTTATGGAATTTAAAAATAATAGCATAAACGGCTGTTTTCTCTTTAATTCTTCACCTGAGGACTTGCTATTTCTATCGTTTTGAGTAGTATGTCGGCCTTGTTTTTGGCCCCAGTTTTTTCTTAAAAATTTCGTCCAAAAAAGTACCTGATCCGTATAGCTCTGTCGGGTACATTAGCTCCGATTAAACTAATCTAGATCGAAGACTAATCCTTCTACCGGGCCGTTAGCTCAGTCGGTAGAGCAGTTGGCTTTTAACCAATTGGTCGTGCGTTCGAGTCGCACACGGCCCACCATTAAACGAAAAAGGCTGCCAGTGGCAGCCTTTTTCATCATTTCTTTCTCTCTTTATCCAGCGTACCGGGTCGTATCATCAATTCCCGCTACTTCAAAGCCTTTCTGCCTTAAGCGGCAGCTGTCACAGACACCACAGGCCCGGCCCGCTTCGTCGGCCTGGTAACATGAAACTGTCTGACTGTAGTCCACGCCCAGCGATGAACCCAGGGTAATAATTTCAGCCTTGGTCTTATTGATGAGGGGCGTTTTTATAGTGATCGAGCTGCCTTCTACAGTCTGTTTCGTTGCCAGGTTGGCCATGGCCTGAAATGCCTCGATAAACTCGGTACGGCAATCCGGATATCCCGAATAATCCAGCGCGTTTACACCGATAAAAATGGCCTCTGCGTTAAGCACCTCAGCCCAGGCCAGCGCATAGGAGAGAAAGACGGTGTTCCTGGCCGGGACGTAGGTCACCGGTATTCCATCAGTTTCTTTCTCGGGAACTGCAATCGAGGAATCGGTTAATGCTGAACCGCCCACTCCCCTCATATCAATGGTAATGACCTTGTAATCTTCAAGTACCGCATTAGTGGCAGCTTTTTCTGCAAAGACCAACTCGCTGCGGTGTCTCTGGCCATAGTCAAAACTCAAACCGTAACAAGAGTAGCCCTGGTCCCGGGCAATAGCTAGGCAGGTCGCCGAGTCGAGTCCACCCGATATCAACACCACGGCTTTTTTTGTTTCTGCAGTTGTCACAACACTTCTTAAACCGGTCACATTAATGACCCGGCTCATCACCCCAAAGATATTTATGCAGCTGAACCTGCATGCGCACGTTTAAACGATCCTCAAGAATCCACTCTGCCAGCTGTTTCGCTTCGAGCTCTTCCTTGCTGGGTGAAAAGAGAACATCGGAGACACGTTCGTCCAACTGGTATTCGTTATTAAGCTCTCTTGCCCACTGATAGTCTTCTTGGTTGCAGACAACAAACTTGACCTGGTCGTGGCCGGTGAGTTCGGCAATGTTATCCATCAGGTTGCGGTGCATTTCGTTAGAGCCCGGGGTCTTGATATCCATTACCCTGGCAACACGGGTATCCACCCTGGAGATATCCATCGCCCCGCTAGTTTCCAGCGAGACTTTATAACCCTTGTCACAAAGCAGCTTCATAAGTTCGAGACAGTTTTCTTGTGCCAGCGGCTCACCTCCGGTAACAGTTACATACCTGGCACCGTAACTGTCTACCTCTTTAATAATTTCATCAAGCTTGTAGATAACACCGCCACTGAAGGCATAAGCTGTATCACAGTACTGGCAACGCAGGGGACAACCCGTGAGCCGGACAAACACCGTGGGAAGACCAACCGTGCTGGCCTC
>RFVC01000073.1 GCA_009922595.1 Gammaproteobacteria bacterium
TCCGGGGAAGCACCAGAGGAGTTCAGTATGGCCAGCCAGACGCGTTCCCAAAATGTCGTTCTTCTGTGGGCACTTTTGGGTGCCTGCTTGCTCCAGCCAGTGGGAATGGCGGCCGACCCCGCTGCTGTTAAGGACCGTGAGCAGCGGATGCAGTGGTGGCGGGATGCCCGCTTTGGCATGTTTGTCCACTGGGGGCTTTACTCAGGCCTGGCTGGTACCTGGGATGAAAAGCCGGTGAAGGCAAAGGTCAACATGGAATGGATCCAGCAGTGGGTCAAAGCCGACACCGACACCTATGCAGAGCGTGCCATCCCCCACTTCAAACCCAAGCCCGGCTTCGCCGAATCGTGGGCGAAGCTCGCCAAGCAGGCTGGCTGTGAATATCTCGTCTTCACAACCAAACACCATGATGGCTTTGCCCTTCACGATTCGGCAATGACTGATTTTGATGCCGGTTCGGTGCTCCAGCGTGATCTGGTCCGTGAGATTGTGGATGCTTGTCGGGCTGAGGGCCTTCGCGTTGGCTTCTATCACTCGGTGATCGACTGGCATCACGATCAGTATGCTTACGCAAACTCCGAGCAGTTACCACACCCGTTGCGGGGCAAGCCCTACCCGAATGGTGAGCGTGATCACAAAAAGTACGTCAAATTTCTTCATGATCAGGTTGGTGAACTGACCGAGAACTATGGGCCGGTCGACATCATTTGGTGGGACTACAGTTCCGTCGACTTCCAGGGAGATGAAGCCTGGGAGGCCTTTGCCCTGATGGATAAAGTTCGAAGCCGCCATCCTGATGTGATCATGAACAACCGGCTTTTTCGAATTGTTGAAGCCGGCTGGAAGGGGCAGGGGATGGCGAACTTCGTGCTCCAGCTTGACCCGAAATACGGCGACTTTGTTACGCCTGAGCAGCATGTGCCGGATGAGGGCATGCCGGGAGTCGACTGGGAAACCTGCATGACGATGAACAAGACCTGGGGCTTCAGCGAGCATGATGATGCCTGGAAGAGCCCCGAGGTGCTGATTCAAAGGCTTGTCGAAATTGTCAGTAAGGGGGGGAACTTTCTGCTCAATGTTGGCCCCAAGGGTGACGGCAGCATTCCCCAAGAGAGTGTTGAACGCTTGGAGGTAATTGGTGAGTGGATGAGCCGTAATGGTGATGCCATCCACAAGGCAACGCTCAGCAGCGTGCCTAGCCCCAGTTGGGGAAGAGTGACCGAGCAGAACGACGGCAGTGCGATCTATGTCTGTGTGTTTGAAAAGCCCAATGATGGCCTGCTTGAACTCACTGGAATGCCTGAGGGCTGTTCAAAGGGGACACTTCTCGGCAGCAGTGAAACAGTGCATTTTGAAAGAGAAGGAGCCGTCGGTCGCCTGCACATTCCGCCGGCTGCCAATGACATGCTTCTTCCTGTGATCAGGTTTCCGCAGCGTGCGAAGGGCAGGTGAATACGATTAGGCAATGTCTTGAAGTCGCCTAATCATTGGCGGTGCGCGTGGCCTTTTGTGTTATGGAGATACGATCCTATTGTTATCACTTATTTTACTCTGACATCAGAAGAAAGAGTGTTGGCATCTGGCAAGATTACGGGGCCGATGGCATGAGTGAATTTCTTGGCAGTGGACTCATCGAAGGCGCGCAGGCCGGAGAGATTGGTTGATCCTTTACGAAGACAAATCGCAGCTGCTGCCGACGGAGTGAGTTCAGAGAGTCCACTGAGATCAAGTGCGCCAAGGTGTTCCGTGAATGCTCTGGCAGTATCAGGCGAGATGGTTTGGATTCCGCTCAGGCACAGATTGCCTTGGTGTCGTGCCAATACCTCTGCTGCGTCGGTAGTAAGGCTTCGTAGCCCGCCGAGATAAAGTGAACCGGTGTGGTTTGCGAGGGCCTCCAGTGCATCCTGGTCGAGTTCGGTTATTCCGTTGAGCCGCAGTGAGCCCTCGAAAAAAGCAAGAGATTGGGCGACGCCGAGAGTTAATGTCGTCAAGCCGTCGAGGCAAATTCTTTTTCCTTGATGTTGGGTGAGAATATCTGCAGTTGTAGTGCTTAGTGTGTTGAGGCCATTCAGCTCAAGGTCGTCGAGGTTGTCGGAAAGAATTTGAGCGAGCCCGGGGGAGAGCCATCGAAGCTCATTGGAGGCAGCAGGTGAATTGAGTAATTGCCAGTATAGGAGTTCGCTGATTTCTTCGGGGAGGTCCGATGGCTGTGGGATTGTTTTGCAATTCCCTTTCCCCAGTTTTCTGGCCAGACCTGCGTGCCTGAGCGTTTTCAGTTTTGGGAGAAAAAGTTCTCCCTCGAATGCAGCAAATTCGTCGGCTGCCCCGTCAGTCAGCTTCACTACAGCGTCAAGTCGGATTCGCTTGGCTTTTGTTGTGAGGAATTGGGCCTGTGAGCGATTAATTTCAGTGAGTCCTTCATCGTGGAAGACCTCACCTCTTAAAAAAATCTGCAGTCCTATCCTTGTTTTAGAAAACGAGCTATTTGTTAGTTTTCGCTTCCCAAATATTCCCACCTCAACGAGGGCGGATGCAACGTCAATGGCACTCTTAAGCAGCCGTAGCGGAAATGGTAATGAGCTGGGTTTTCCGCCACCGCAACGGGGAGAACTTTCTTCCGTGGAAGGAGTTAATGCTTTTGGTGAGGAAAAGGCCATCTCGTTAGCATCAATCGACTTTCTCGGTGTCGATTCTTCAGGTGCAACGGTTTGATGAGGCTGAGAGATGGTGTTGTGAAGATGCTGTTCCCGCAGGTTGGCGTTTCGTGCTGTCGTCTGCTCATGAAAATCCTTGGAGTACGACTCGGCTTCATCGGCACTACGAAACGGGCGTCCCTCAGCCCAACTGATATCTGAGGCGCAATGTTTGCACTTGATGTACTGGCCGGGTTTTCCCGCCAATGTACCACCGCACCATGGGCAAAGTCGGATCATGACACGACCATCTGTTGGAGAAGCACAGCTGCCTTTTCAAGACTAACCGCAGAAAACGTCGCGAAGTATCCCTGTAATGATTGCTCTGGGCAAGTGATTTTGCGAGCAAGAATGTTCGCAAAAATGTTTTTAGAAATGAGAAAGTACGAGACTTTTCTTCGTTGCCTGTGGTTCCTGCGCAAATTGCATAATGCGGCGGTGCCTGTCGGGAATACTGTACGCGACTTGAGACAGCCGTTGTCTCAGGGGCTATCAGCAGGAGTTGCGCTGGAGAGAGGCCAAATTGATGCAAAAGCAGACAGGCAGACACCTGGGCCGATCAGCCCGGTACACGACAGCGGGTGTAGTTGTCGGGCTCGTGGCAACACTCGGAGGAATGGCATCGCAGCTTCGTGCGGCAGAAAATGACCGCACGGTTTTGCCGATGCCCAATACAACCCGGCCGACGCATGTTGTTTATGACGCCAAGAGTGCTGATGCGACGTTTCCTGCGATCCCGCAGGTGCGGCCACCGCAGGGTGCGCCGAACGTCATGGTTGTTCTGCTCGATGATGTTGGATTCGGCGCCTCCAGCGCCTTTGGTGGCCCGTGTCAGATGCCGACGCTTGAGCGGCTTGCCAGGAGCGGACTGAAGTACAACCGCTTTCATACGACAGCGCTTTGCTCGCCAACGCGTCAGGCTCTACTGACGGGCCGTAATCATCACTCGGCAGGCATGGCCGCCATCACGGAACTGGCGACTGGTGCCCCGGGCTACAGTTCAGTTTTGCCAAATTCGATGGCACCGTTGGCCATGACACTCAAACTCAATGGTTACTGCACCTCACAATTCGGCAAGTGCCACGAGGTGCCGGTGTGGCAGGCAAGCCCGGTGGGGCCGTTTGATGCATGGCCAACAGGGGGCGGTGGATTTGAGTACTTCTATGGATTTATTGGTGGCGAGGCGAACCAGTGGTATCCAACCCTCTATGAAGGCACCACGCCTGTTGAAAATAAGAAAACTCCGGAAGAGGGCTATCACTTCATGGAAGACATGGCCTCGAAGGCCATTAAGTGGATTGGCCAGCAGAAATCACTGGCTCCCGACAAACCATTCTTTATGTACTTTGCGCCTGGAGCCGCCCATGCTCCCCATCATGCACCAAAAGAGTGGGCCGATAAATACAAGGGAAAGTTTGACCAGGGATACGATCACATTCGTGAGGAAATTTTCTCTCGCCAGAAGAAACTTGGTGTGGTTCCTGCTGACTGCAGATTGACTGATGCCAACAGTGAGGTGCCGCGATGGGAGGATATTCCCGAAGACTTTAAGCCAGTGTTGGCTCGCGAAATGGAGGTCTATGCCGGATTTGTTGAGCACTGCGACTATCAGATTGGCCGTATTGTCGACACGCTGGAGAAACTCCAGGTTCTCGACAATACGCTTATCTACTACATCGTTGGCGACAACGGAGCATCGGCTGAAGGAGGCCTGAATGGCTGCTTCAATGAGATGAGTTACTTCAACGGTATTCAGGATCTTGAGACAGAAGAGTTCCTGACGGAACGAATTGATGAACTCGGCGGGCCCCAGTCATACAACCACTACGCCGTAGGCTGGGCTTGTGCCATGAATACGCCGTATCAGTGGACGAAGCAGGTGGCTTCCCACTGGGGCGGTACCCGTAATGGCACCGTTGTTCATTGGCCAGCCGGCATCAAGGCGAAAAATGAAATTCGCTCGCAGTTCTGCCATGTCATTGATGTGGCGCCGACCGTTCTGGAGGCAGCTAGCCTTCCGCAGCCACGATTTGTGAACGGAGTCGAGCAGGATCCGCTCGAGGGTGTCAGCATGCGGTATTCCTTTGATGCTCCGCAGGCGGAGGAAAGGCACACAACGCAGTATTTTGAAATTCTCTGTAATCGTGGCATCTATCACGATGGTTGGACTGCTGTGACAAAGCACCGAACCCCATGGGCGTCTCCCACGGAGAAATTGCCGGCATTCGATGATGATAAATGGGAGCTCTATGCGGACTCTGATTGGACCCAGTCAGAGAATCTGGCGGAAAAGATGCCAGAGAAGCTGCACGAGTTGCAGCGACTCTTTCTGATCGAGGCGGCCCGGTACAAGGTCTTGCCACTCGACGATCGGGTGTTCGAAAAGCTGAATCCTGACACCGCTGGGCGGCCAGTCTTGGTGACAGGCAAGACGCAGCTGCTGTTCCCCGGTATGGGACGTCTTCTGGAAAACTGTGTGCTGAGTATTAAAAACAAGTCGCACTCTGTGACAGCAAAGATTGTCGTGCCAGAGCAGGGAGCAGAAGGCGTCATTATTTGCCAGGGTGCAAATATCGGTGGATGGTCGCTTTATGCTCACGAAGGGAGGCTCAAGTACTGCTATAACTACGGAGGGTTTGGGAATACCTTTATTGAGTCGGCCGAAAAACTTGCTGCTGGTGAGCATCAGGTTCGGATGGATTTCACCTACGAGGGCGGCGGACTCGGGAAAGGCGGGAAGGTGGGGCTTTATGTTGACGGGAACCAGGTTGGCGAAGGAGTGTTAAAGGCGACACTTTCCAATATCTACTCAGCTGACGATGGTCTTGATGTTGGTGAAGATTCCGGAGCGCCGGTTTCCCCAGACTATGGTCCAGTCGGCAATAGTTTTAATGGGGTAATTAGTGGTGTTCAGCTTTCAATTGCCGAAGATGCAGGGTCAGGTGCTGTTGTGAGTCCGGAAGAAGCGGTCAGGGCGATGTTTGGTCGGCAGTAGGTCAGCCTGAAACGTGAGCGATTAGCAGGCTGTGGAAAAAGCCTGCCGCCGTAGGATGCGGCGTTTGGCGACCCCCCAAATCTCGTCTTTTTGGGGTGTCGCCCAAGTGGAAAAAGGCATGGATGGCTTTTTTCGTGTGCAGTTAGAGTAAAGACGAGAGATAAGAATTCATGAGTGATTCCCTTCCGAGCAGTTCTCTTCCAGGGACGCACGGTTCTCTGCCAAGGGGTTGTGACATGACATGCTTTCCAGTTCTGCGCATCACCGCCTGTGTCGTGTGTTTCACGTGTGCCAGTATGGCTTTCGGGAATGAGCCGTTGCCTTCTTGGCGTGAAACGCAGCCGAAGCAAGCGTTGCTGAACTTCGTTGAAGAGGTGACGAAGGCCGGCAGTG
>RFVC01000074.1 GCA_009922595.1 Gammaproteobacteria bacterium
ACAAGAAAGTTGTAGCTGGAGACAGAGCTGCAAAAGTTACATGGCTGCCAATGACATCATTTAACGATACTTATGCTTGGGCAATCACAAAGGCAAATGCTGCTAAGTACGGCGTCAAGACATACTCTGATCTTGTCAAGAAGCTCCCTGCAGGATCAGCATGGTGCGTCGAATCTGAATTCCAGAGCCGTCCAGATGGTTGGGCAGGATTTAAGACCAAGTACGGAATCTCTGATTCAAACATCACCACAAAGGTTCTCGATACAGGTGCTATCTATCAGGCAACTAAGGATGGACAGTGCATGGTCGGTGAAGTATTCGCAACTGACGGACGCATCGGAGCTCTTGGCTTGATGGTTCCACAGGAAGATATTTCATACTTCCCTCCATACAACGCTGCATTGACAATGACTGATGCAACTGCAAAGAAGTACCCACAGCTTGTAAAGGCTTTGGCTCCAATTGCGGCAAAGATCAGCAATGCAACAATGCAGAACCTCAACGCTCGCGTTGACGTTCTCGGAGAAGATGCAGACACAGTTGCGAAGAGCTTCTTGTCAGCATCAACTGCAAACGGCGGCGGTCAAGGCGGAGCCATTATGTATGGCGGCGACTTTGGCGGCATGGCTGGTGCTTGCGGTGGAGGCGGTGCTGGTAAGGCTGATCACAGTAGAGATTTAAGGTGGACAAGTAACGCTGGTAAAGGCACTCAAGGCAACGACGGCGGCACTGGTGGATACGGCGCTGGAGGCGGTGGTGGCGTTCGCGCAAGAGGAAACGCTGGTAGCGGTCAGAAAGGCGGTAGCGGCGGTGGAGGCTCAAAGCACACCATATACGACAACGGCGAATACGGTGTAGGTGGCGGCGGTGCGGGAGGTGCTAATGGCGCTGGAAGCGGTTATGGCATTTCTGGTAGCGGTGGTAATCAGCCTTGGGTAAATAGTCAAACATCTCCAAATAGACCTGGATGCGGAGGCGGCGGTGGCGGCTCTCTGTCAAATGGAAGCGGGCAAACCGGAACCGCTGGATACCGTGGCGTAGTCATTATTTCAATCCCTCAGAGCTAGAGAGACAGACATGAAATTTACCTATGAGATAACGATGTGCGAGCCAGAAAGAGATTTCTTGCAGATCAAGTTCATCAATGAGGATGGCGAGGAATACTGGAAGAACATCAAGCATGAGGTGTGGGAGCCAGAGAGCGTCAAGGCTGCTGTTGCCGCGCATGGCCCAGAGATTGCCGCCTTCTGGGATAGGGTCAAGAACAGGGACAACAAAGCGCTTGCTGACAAGATTCAGCTAACGGGTGAGTTTGAGTGCGAGCCAGAGAAATACTTTGTAGAGACTCCAGAGTGGCCTCAGATGAGGGATGCCCCTGAGTACGATCCTTTCACCCAGCGCATACAGGAACGAGAGTGGGAGCTTGGCGTTGATGAGTGGATTGAGTGGGACATCATTCCTCTCACTGCGGAAGAGCAGGCAGAGTTTGCAGCAACAGTGGCTGGTGACATACGAAGCCAGAGAAATTGGATGCTGATGCAGACAGACTACATCTACTCGCCTGATTGCCAGATTGCAGATAAAGGCCCGTGGGAGGTTTACCGTCAGGCGCTAAGGGATGTTCCGCAACAACCAGACTTTCCTAAATCAGTAACGTGGCCCGAGGCTCCGTAATGGAAGAGTTTCGACAAATAGTTTTTGACAATCACTCGATCTACTCAGGCGAGCCAATTGTCCATGCGGGCTGGTCAAGGGATGTTGTTGCAGTCCCAAACTCAGGGCGCATTAAGTTTGAAACGATTGGCAACCTTGCTGATCGTGAGCATAAGGATGTGAAGAATGTTGATCTGTCAGAGCAGAGATTCCTGAACCTGATCAACAGGTATGACACCGACAAGAACATTGACCCAGATATGTGGAGAGGGGCGGTATGGGGCAATGGCAAGAAGGTGAGGGCTGGTGACCCGACCAAGGAACCGCCGCAGCCAGATGAGATGGATTTTTCTGTGGCGAATGACTTTGGCGGTAATCACGATGGGCGATGGGATGCTGCTGAGGAGGCGTATTTCTTGCAGTGCCAAACCAGATCGTCAAATCAGATCAACTGGGACAAAAACTGCGCAGCGTACCTCGCTTATTACGTTGGCAAGTTCCCTGCTGGGACAAAGCTAACCATGTCATTTGAGCACAGGGCAAAAAATCAAGAGAAATACGGGGACGGATCTATTGTCTGGTGCAGAGGGTGGCGCGATGGCTATTTCCAAGGCGGCGATTATCACGACTACGTTGCCAAGCACTTTAGCCCAAGGGATTACGGTTTCAAGCCGTACTCTGAGACATTCACTGTAATTTCAAGCCACCCCGATGTCTGGGTGGCGTTTGAGGTTCAAGACAACCAACCGAGGTATCACCCCAATTCTTACAACAGAGCGTGGATTAGGAATTGGAAAATTAAATTAGCTGACGGCTATCAAAACACCGGAGGTTCAGGTGGGAGCGGTGGTAGCGGTCAAAATTAAATCAGCCTAATGGGGAGAGAGAGCCATGAGGGTATTGATAGTTTTGTTGTTGTTAGCGGGCTGTGCAAGCACAGAGGAAAAGCAGGCCCACAATGAGGCGCAGATCAGGATGATTGCAGTTCAGCGCGAGGCGCAGACAAGAGACAGGGCGGCAGAGGCAGAGGCTCAAAAGGCTCTGTATGAGGCGCTGTCTGATGTTGCTAAGGCCGATCCATCGCAGGCTGGAGTGGTTGCTATGGCGTTGGCGTTCCAAGGAATGCAGGGGAATAACAATGAAACAGGTACACCAATCGTCCAGCTACAGGCTCGCCAGAACGAGGCGCTTCAGTGGACGCAGGCTTTGGCTCCGGTTGCGGGTAGCGTTATTTCGACTATCGGGACAGCGGCTATTAGTGCCAATGTCCAGAAAAGCCAGATCAACGCCACAAGGGATGTCCAGATCAATCAGGCAAACCAGACAGCTAACGCAATTGCGTCGGTTGCTAATCTGGGTACGGTTGCAGCGGCTCAGGCTGGAAACGAATATGCTGGTGATTATTACGCGGTTTCAGACCAAGGCGTTATTGATCAGAGTACAACTACGACTAGCACTAGCACGACTACAAGCACATCGACAGTAAGCGATTCTAACAACACCGATTCCTATAACTCGACAGATAGTTCAACTTCTATTGCTGACGCATATAATACAACGAGCACTAGCACGTTCACTGTCGATAATGATGTCACCAACACCACTACGGTGTCTTGGGGCGGGCAAGAAACAACACTGGGTGACCTACTGTCCTACTTGGTTGGGCTAGGCTCACCATACAGTTTAAGCATTGATGGCGTTGTAGTGGCATCAAGCGATGAGGGCGAGGGAGACAACGTGGGCATTACATGCGTACCTGATTTCTCTCCCAGCGGATGGAATTGTACCGGAGGATAAAGCAAGTCATGAATATTAACTTACCTTTTTTGAATACACCTGAATGGCAGGCGTATATACAAGCGCTGATTTCTGGTGACCCTAATGCTACCTCGCTGAATCCCTTTAATCCGAATTATCAAGGGGGCGGAGCAATGGCTGTCCCTACAGATTCCTACAGGGTAGATGGGACTAAATATACAGGGCCATTTGCGAGACAGGATGTAACGCCATTCCGCACCATAGACAATGGCTTGGAGTACGGCATGGGAAAGAACGCATCTGCCGCCCAACTCTACAATCATTATCATCGTAAGGCCGCACTTGATAAGCGGGCCGGAAATGAGAACGCCAGCATTGCCGACTATGGGTTAACTCCAGGACATAAAGTCCAGACGATTGAGGACTTTTTAGCGCGAAGAAAGCCAACGCCTATAACTCCGCCGGACAATCCTCCAGCGCCTCCAGTGCCACCGCCGACAAGACCAGGAGATGTTCCTCCGTATGTGCCGCCGTATAACCCTAACAACCCTAATTTCCCGCAGTATATGAGACAAGTGCCGCAGGGACAGATGCCGCAGGGACAGGCGATGCAGCAGTTTGATCGAAACAATATCTTTGGTCAGTACGCAAATATGGCGAGCAATTTCCAGCCGCCAATGCCGCCATCAATGCCTAACTTTGAGGTTACTCCAGTAAACAGGCCAAGGCCAAAAGGGATTCACTAAGTGCTACAGCACCTAAACAATTTTAAGCCCGTGGCCTTTGATGATAAGGCTGGACGCCTTCATTCGCGCACCTTAATTGAAACCTTTGAAAAGGCTATTGAGGTTGAGACAGGCAATCCGCGCGGAGAGGCAGACAAGCTGAATGAGGAAGGTCTTGAGGAGTATTTGGTTGGCGGTGCTTACACCAGAGTTATTACCGTACCAAGCGGTGTTTGCTTTGTCTCAGAGCTTTGGAAAAAAGAGAGGCTGTGGATTCTGATGTCAGGCACATTGCATGTGAAATCAGAGCTTGGCTCGTCAGTTTTTACTGCGCCCTACATTGGCCCAGCGCCATACGGAACAAAGGTTATTGCCTTGTCTGAGGGTGAGGTTAAGTTTGCGGCAATAACGGGCGTCACAGAGACAGAAGACGTAAAAGAGGTTAAGGAATTTATTATTGCCAAGGGTTACGAAGAAATTTCATACCCTTGGGATTTGCTGGAGAATGAGTAATGGCTTTTATTAAAACAGCGCTATCTATTGGTGCGGGTCTTTTTGGCGCGTCACAGTCAAACAAGGATCAAACTGTAAAGCAGGAAATTGATCCTTGGACTAAAGCCAATATAGATCAGTGGGAGAATTTATACTTTAACTCCCCAATTCCTCAATACGATCTCGACAATCTTACTGCTGGCATGAACCCGTGGCAGATGGATGCCCTTGGTCAGCTTGCCAACTGGTCAACAGGTGGCGGTGCAGATCAAGTTGCCATGATGAACGCTATGGGTCTGAATCAAGCGAGTGTCGGTGATAGCTTGCAGGCACTTGCTGGAATGCAGGCAGGGATGGGGGCCGATTTCGCAAGCTCTGGCGGCAACTGGATAATGGAGCAGTTAGGCAAGATCGGCAGCGGAGACTTTGCCTCACTCCTTGGTGGCGACAACGGCGGCTGGTCTACCTACAACGGCGGTTTTACACCGTTAGACTCCTCGCACCTAAAATTTGAATATGATCAAGGAGCCTATGATCAAATCTTGGGTAATTTAAAAGGATTATCCCAAGGCGCTTTTGACTCCTACGCTGGCAAGGCAAAGCAAGATTCTCTTTATGGTCAAGGCGCTGGCCTTCAAATGGGTCAGGCTCTGCTTGGCGGGGCCAACACCAAGACGGGCCAACAGTCTGCGCTGATGGACGCGATGACCAATCGGGACATCATTGATTACGGCGCACAGATGAATCGTTGGGCTGGTGAGCAGGCTAACAATGGCGCAATGACATCTGGTCAGGCAACCCTGCAAGCGCAGACAGGTGCTTATCAGTCCAATACATCTGCTGCGGCTCAGATCGCAAACGCAAACATTAACGCGGCGGCATCAAGAGCAAACGCGGCAATGGCGGCAAGAGCAAATATGTTTGGCAGCGCGATGTCCGGTGCAAGCAACATGGTGGGCTACGGTGCTGACATGATGCAGGGCGCGAATAGCTCGCTGTCTAATGCGGGCAGTGTTTACGGCATGGCTGGAGATACGTTTGGCAATGCAAACACCGCGCAATTAGCCAACATGAATACATCTCTTGCCGCTGGTGATATTATAGATTTAACAGATCCAACTTGGAACAAATCAGTCACTACTGGTGGTGGGGGTAGCGCTGAAGGTAAATTAAAATTTACGCTTGGAGTTAC
>RFVC01000075.1 GCA_009922595.1 Gammaproteobacteria bacterium
GAGGATACCCTTCGTATTTCAACAAAAGCGTCATGGGATGCATGTTCTTCATAGCCGTGATGAAATTTCCGGATAATTAGTTGCCAACCGACGGCGGCTGGGTAATGAGATTAACATCAGCAACTCCGGCATCACCAAGAGTCGACATGAGGCTCATCACCACACCGTAATTCACTGCCTGGTCGGCTTCCAGGAAAACCGGCACAGCAGGATTCTGGTTCATGATCTTGGCCACATCCTCACCGATACTTTCAAGAGCCACCGGCTCAGGGTTGTCCTCTTTGCCGAGACTGATGAAGTAGTTGGCTTCAGCATCGATGGAAACTACCAAGATCACTTCATCACTGTCCTCTATCGGCTCAGCATCTGCCTGTGGCAGTTCTACCCTAACACCCTGGGTAATCAGCGGCGCGGTGATCATGAATACAATCAACAGCACTAGCATGACGTCTATAAGGGGCACCACATTGATTTCAGACATTTGTTTACGGCGGCGATGTCTTTCCATTCTGACTGTCTCGCTTACTGCGCTGCTTTTTTCGAGTGCGCCTGCCGATGCAGGATGCTGGAAAATTCATCCATGAACGTTTGATAACTATGGATGACCGAATCGACCTTCGCCGCATAGCGGTTATAGGCGATAGCAGCAGGAATGGCTGCAAATAGCCCCATCTCAGTTGCCAGCAGAGCATCGGCAATGCCCGGGGCAACCACGGCAAGACTCGCCTGGCTTTGATTGGCAAGACTAACAAAGGTATTCATGATGCCCCAGACCGTACCGAAGAGGCCCAGGTAAACAGAAACCGACGCCACCGTTGAAAGTATCGGCAGGTGCCGCTCCAGGACTTTCTCTTCCCGTGCCAGGGCCACGCGCATGGCACGCTGTGAACCTTCCATCACGGCATCTGAATCTATGCCGGGCTGCTGACGCAGCCTGGTAAATTCCTTGAAGCCCGAGCGAAAAAGATTTTCCATGCCAATCACGCTGACTCCGCCCTGCTTACCGGTTCCTTCCCGGTATAACTGGCTTAGATCCATTCCTGACCAGAATCTTTTCTCAAAGCCGAACACTTCCTTTTCCGCGTCGGAAATTATGATCCACTTCTGGACGATGATGACCCATGACATGACGGAAATGAGGAAAAGGCTGAGCATGACCAACTGGGCCAGCCAGCTGGCATTCATGACCAGGCTCCACAAGTTTAATGATTCGTTCATGCAAACTTTCCTGTGTTACTGCTATGTGTTGCTGTCCGGTGCGTCTGCGTCATTGCTGAACAGATCTGCCGGTGCGTCTTTGGCCTTGAGCCCAAAATGGCGGTAGGCAAACTGGGTAACCACCCGGCCCCTGGGCGTGCGCTGAATAAAGCCCTGCTGAATCAGGTAAGGCTCCAGGATATCCTCGACTGTGCCTCTTTCCTCGCTGATGGCTGCGGCAATACTATCTATACCCACGGGCCCGCCATCGAACTTCTCTATCATAGTCATTAAGAGGCGTCGGTCCATATGATCAAAACCGTTCTTGTCGATACTCAGCATGTCAAGTGCCGTGGCGGCAATCTCGCCGGCGATTTTTCCATCGCCCTTAACCTCGGAATAATCCCTCACCCTACGTAATAGACGGTTTGCAATCCTGGGAGTTCCTCTGGAGCGGCGGGCAATTTCCATTGCCCCTTCTCCATTACATGGAATATTCATGATGGTTGCAGAGCGCTGAACAATACTACTCAGCTCGACCATAGAATAAAACTCGAGGCGCTGCACGATGCCGAAACGGTCTCGCAGTGGCGAAGTCAGAAGCCCAGCACGGGTCGTTGCGCCGACCAGTGTGAAGGGAGGCAGCTCCAGCTTGAGGGACCTGGCAGACGGCCCTTCCCCGATCATGATGTCCAGCTGGTAGTCTTCCATGGCCGGGTAAAGAATTTCCTCGATAGCCGGATTCAAGCGGTGAATCTCATCGATAAATAAAACATCTCCCTGCTCCAGGTTGGTCAACATGGCAGCTAGGTCACCTGCTTTTTCCAGCACCGGCCCGGCCGTGCTTTTCATTGTCACGCCCATTTCATTGGCAATAATGTGAGAGAGAGTTGTCTTGCCAAGCCCGGGCGGACCAAAGACCAACGTATGGTCAAGCGCCTCACCCCGCTTCTTTGCGGCACTGATAAAAATATCCATCTGTTCCTTGACGGTTTCCTGCCCAACATAGTCAGTGAGCTTCGCCGGGCGAATGGCGTTATCGTGAAACTCCTCGCCACTGAGATCGTCAGATGAAATGATGCTATCTACTTCCCGCATAGTCTCGCTAATGTTTTTTGTCAGAACATGTTTCTCAGGGCTGTCCTGATAAGGTTTTCACTATCAGCCACCTGCCTGGATTCTTCCAGTATTTTAGCGGCAGCAACAACCGCCTTGCTAGCCTCCTGGGGCTTATACCCCAACGAGATCAGGGCGGTTTCGGCTTCCTCGAGGCTGCTGCCCGATGTAGCCTGCCCTGAGGCGACCGCTGAAGATTCATCGCTGCCGACCCAGTCGCCCAGCTTGTCCTTCACTTCGATGATGAGCCGCTCGGCCGTTTTCTTGCCCACGCCAGGCATCTTCACCAGCGCACTTACGTCATCACGCTGTATGCAGCCCACGAATTCATCAACTTCCATTCCGGAAAGCAGAGCCAGGGCCAGTTTTGGCCCCACACCGTTGATGCGAATCAGGATGCGGAAAAGTGTGCGTTCCTGTTCTTCCGAGAAGCCATACAGCAGCTGTGCATCTTCACGCACGATGAAATGGGTATACAGGGTGACCGCTTCGCCATGCCCAGGAAGCGAAAAAAAGGTGTTCAGCGGAACCTCGACTTCATACGCCACCCCATGAACATCTATCAGTGCCTGTTGATTATCCTTTTCCAGGAGTATGCCTGTAATTCGTCCGATCATTTTGCTACCAGCCTGCCCCGTCTTGAGGATTTTACGCCAGCCATGCGCACCAGTGTATTTTCCATGTTGGCATGACACACGGCGACAGCTAGTGCGTCAGCCGCATCCTCGGGTGGCACCCGCGAAAGCCCGAGCACTGATTTCACCATCTGCTGAACCTGTTTCTTGTCAGCACCACCCTTGCCGACTATGGCCTGCTTTACCTTGCGCGCGGAATATTCATGCACCTCTAGTCCATTGGCCATGCAGGCGACAATAGCGGCTCCCCGGGCCTGGCCGAGCTTCAGTGCAGACGAGGCATTCTTGCCCATGAATACTTCCTCGACAGCCGCCAGGTCGGGCCGGTTCTCCTCGATGAGGTCATTAATGTCCGTAAAGATAGTTTGCAGACGCTGAGCGAGAGGCTGCGACTTCATTTTAATTAGTCCGCTGCCTACATACTCAAGCTTGTTGCCCCTGGCCCTGATAAGGCCATAACCACAAATGCGGGAGCCTGGATCAATACCCAGAATGATGCTCATTTCTGTACCTGTGCTTTATTGAGGGGGAGTTGTTTTTGCCGGCCGTAAGCAGCCGGAAGTGGTGGTAAATCTGCTGTTTGAAAAATTAACGCTGTCAAATGATTGCCATTGTTAAACAGGCTGATTGGCAAGGCGATAGTGTATTACATAAGAGCTCAGGATGCTCCGCTCAATTTCTCCATCACGTCATCATTGATGTTGGCATTTGAGTATACGTTCTGCACATCATCAAGATCTTCAAGCTGCTCGACAAGACGCAGCAGTTTTTCCGCCCCATCGAGATCCAGGTCAACTTCCGTGCTCGCCAGCATAGTGACCTCGGCATTGACCGACTCCAGCCCTGAAGCATCGATCGCGTCTTTGACCTGTCCAAAACTTTCAAACGAGGTATGCACATCAAAACTGCCGTCATCATTGTTGATAATGTCATCAGCACCGGCTTCTAGCGCGACTTCCATCAGGGTCTCTTCATTAACGCCTGCCGGATAGGAAATGATCCCGGTCTTGTCGAACAGGTAGGCTACTGAGCCGTTCGTACCCAGATTACCGCCAAACTTTGAAAAACAGTGCCTGACTTCGGCCACCGTACGATTCTTATTATCGGTCAGTGTTTCGCAGAGAACGGCGACACCGTGGGGCCCGTAACCCTCATAAACCAGCTCTTCCAGGTTCTCGTTTTCGCCGGTACCGGCGCCGCGGTCAATGGCTCGTTCGATAGTGTCCTTGGTCATGTTGGCGCTCAGCGCCTTGTCCACAACGGCACGCAGTTTCGGGTTGTCTGCAATATTGCCGCCGCCCTGGCGGGCAGCTACTGTAATCTCACGAATAATTTTGGTGAATATCTTTCCGCGTCTGGCATCCTGTCCTGCCTTGCGATGCTTGATATTTGCCCACTTACTGTGACCTGCCATGTCTTACCCTGAATTATTCTCTTACTGTCGCTTACAGGCCCGATTTTACTCGCTTCCGCCATCCGATTCAGCTGATTCGGCCTTCGGCTGTTCCCTCAGACGAATGTTCAGCTCACGCAGCTGCTTGTTATTGACAGTGCCTGGCGCATCAGTGAGCAGACAGCTGGCCGACTGGGTTTTCGGAAAGGCAATCACGTCACGAATGGACTGTGAACCTGTCATCATCATGACCAACCGGTCCAGACCAAAGGCGATACCACCATGGGGAGGACAACCATAACGCAGCCCGTTCAGCAGGAATCCGAATTTTTCCTCGGCTTCCTCAGCCTCTATACCCAGCACACGGAAAACTGCCTGCTGCATCTCGGGTTTATTGATACGGATAGAGCCGCCGCCCAACTCGGTGCCGTTCAGCACCATGTCATAGGCACGTGACAGCGCCGCTGCCGGGGCAGCCTCGAGTTCTTCCGGCGTGCATGACGGAGCAGTAAAGGGATGATGCACGGAGGTCAGTGAGCCATCTTTTTCATCCTGCTCGAACATCGGGAAGTCAACCACCCAGAGCGGCGCCCATTCGCATTCCAGCATATCCAGGTCTTCACCGAGCTTAACGCGCAAAGCACCGATCGCTTCGTTCACGATGCCGGCCTTGTCAGCACCAAAGAAGAGGATGTCGCCCGACTTGGCCTCTGCCCTCTCAAGCACGCTCGCGACCACATCATCAGGCATAAATTTCAGGATTGGGGACTGCAAACCTTCGATGCCAGCGTCAATATCGTTGACCTTGACCCAGGCCAGGCCCTTGGCCCCGTAAATACCGACAAAATCGGTGTACTCATCAATCTGTTTTCGGCTCAGCTCTGACCCGCCGTCTACTTTCAATACCACTACGCGGCTGGCCGGATCGTTGGCAGGCGCATTGAAGACCTTGAATTCAACTTCCTTCATAAGGTCAGCAATATCCACCAGCTGCATCGAGATTCGCAGGTCAGGCCTGTCAATTCCGTACCTATAGATTGCTTCCTTGTGGGTCATGCGCGGAAATTCCGGCAGATCAACATCCAGGTGCTCCTTGAAAGCTCCGCGAATCATGGTTTCCGAGATATCCATGATCTGGTCTTCATCCAGGAAGGACGTTTCAATATCAATCTGTGTGAATTCCGGCTGCCTGTCAGCCCTGAGATCCTCGTCGCGGAAACACTTGGCAATCTGGTAGTAACGGTCCAGGCCGGAAACCATCAACAGCTGTTTGAACAGCTGGGGTGACTGCGGCAAGGCAAAAAACTGGCCTGGATGTGTCCGGCTTGGCACCAGGTAGTCACGCGCACCCTCCGGCGTGGCCCGGGTCAGAATCGGAGTTTCAATATCCAGGAAGCCATTGTCGTCGAGGTAATTACGAATACTGCTGGCAATCCTCGAGCGCATGCG
>RFVC01000076.1 GCA_009922595.1 Gammaproteobacteria bacterium
GCAATTTTGCCTGTTCGATAACCTGCTCGTCATCCATGGCGGCCAGATTGTCCTTATACTGGTCAGCCGGGAATACTTCTTTCAGCTGCTTGTGCAACTCTTTAACATCCCCGCGTGCCTGAGCCGCTTCTGCTGCTGCCCCGACCTTTACGCCCAGACCGCGTGCTGCCCATCCCAAATGGGTTTCCAGAATCTGTCCCACATTCATTCGTGATGGCACACCAAGCGGGTTCAGCACGATATCAACAGGTGTTCCGTCATCCAGATAGGGCATATCTTCGGCTGGCATGATGCGAGAGATAACCCCCTTGTTACCATGACGGCCGGCCATCTTGTCGCCTGGCTGCAATTTACGCTTCACTGCAACAAAGACCTTTACCATCTTCATTACGCCCGGCATCAGCTCGTCACCGCGCTGCAGCTTGTCTACCTTATCGCTAAACCGCCCATCCAGAGATTTAATCGCTTGCTCGAAATTTGCATTCTGGGCTTCGATTTTCTTTTGCACATCATCATCTTTCACCGCAATCTGGCTAACCTGATGACGGGACAAACTATCCAGCAATTCCGGGGTCAGACGTGTATCGGTTGGCACATCTTTTGGCCCCGAGGCAACATCCTGGCCATTAAGCAGAGACAACATACGTCCCATATAGCCGCCTTCCAGGATATTTTGCTCATCATCCCTGTCTTTGGCCAGACGTTCAATTTCTGCCCGTTCAATAGCCCGTGCACGTTCATCTTTTTCCAGACCCCGACGCGAGAAGACACGCACTTCCACCACTGTCCCTGCCCCGCCTGGCGGCACACGCAAGGAAGTATCGCGCACATCAGAAGCCTTTTCACCAAAGATTGCCCGCAACAGCTTTTCTTCCGGGGTCATCGGGCTTTCACCCTTTGGTGTGACCTTGCCGACCAGAATATCGCCGGCATTCACCTCTGCCCCGACATATACAATGCCGGCTTCGTCCAGATTTTTCAGCGCTTCTTCGCCAACATTCGGGATATCGCGTGAAATCTCTTCCTGGCCAAGCTTGGTATCGCGTGCCATCACTTCATATTCTTCAATGTGAATAGAGGTGAACACATCATCACGCACAATGCGCTCATTGATCAGGATAGAATCTTCAAAGTTATAGCCATTCCATGGCATAAAGGCGACCAGAACATTTCTGCCCAGTGCCAGTTCGCCATCTTCGGTAGACGGGCCATCGGCAATAATCTCGCCCTTGGTAACATGGTCACCCACCTTCACCAGCGGACGCTGATTGACAGTTGTATTCTGGTTTGAACGCTGGAATTTCAGCAATGTATAGATATCTACAGGGCTATCTGCACCATCGCCAACATCATCAGCGCGTACCACAATACGGGTTGCATCCACCTGATCAACCACCCCATCGCGGCTGGCCACAATCGTCACCCCTGAATCGCGTGCCACACGTGATTCCATGCCTGTTCCCACAATCGGGGCTTCTGCCTTTAACAAAGGCACAGCCTGGCGTTGCATATTAGAGCCCATCAATGCGCGGTTCGCATCGTCATTTTCCAGGAACGGAATAAGCGCCGCTGCCACAGAAACCAGCTGTTTTGGCGATACATCGACATATTCAATATCTGTCGGACGTGCCAGACCAATTTCGCCAGCCCGGCGTACCGGAATAAGCTCGCCCACAAACGCGCCCTTATCATCCAGTTCAGCATTGGCCTGGGCAATGGTATAACGCCCTTCTTCCATCGCTGAAATATAGCGATATTCATCTGTCACCTTGCCATCAACCACCTTGCGATACGGGGTTTCGATAAAGCCGTAACGGTTAATCTGGGCATAGGTTGCCAGCGAGTTAATCAGACCAATATTCGGCCCTTCAGGGGTTTCAATCGGACAGATACGGCCATAATGGGTTGGATGCACATCGCGCACTTCAAACCCGGCACGTTCGCGCGTCAAACCGCCTGGCCCAAGGGCAGATACCCGTCTTTTATGGGTAATCTCGGACAAGGGATTTGTCTGATCCATAAATTGTGACAGCTGGGAAGAGCCGAAAAATTCACGCACCGCTGCAGCAGCCGGCTTTGCATTGATTAAATCAGCCGGCATCACCGTATCAATTTCAACTGAACCCATACGTTCGCGAATAGCCCGTTCCATACGCAACAGACCAACACGATATTGATTTTCCATCAATTCGCCAACCGAACGCACACGCCGATTGCCCAGATGGTCAATATCATCTACCTCGCCATGCCCGTCTTTTAAGTCCACCAGAACCTTTAGAACAGACAGGATATCTTCTTTACGCAGGATACGCATATCATCCGGTGTATCCAGATCCAGACGCCCGTTCATCTTTACCCGGCCAACCGCAGAAAGGTCATATTTCTCGGCATCAAAGAACAGGCTGGTAAATAGCTCATGCGCGCTTTCCAGTGTTGGCGGCTCGCCCGGGCGCATAACGCGATAAATATCGACCAGCGCTTCTGCCCGGCTGTTATTGCGGTCAGACGCCAGTGTGTTGCGCAGATGCGGGCCAACATTTACATTATCAATGCCCAGCACATCAAAGCTGGTAATATCGTTTGAGGCAAACAGGTTCAGCATTTCTTCTGAAATCTCGTCCCCTGCTTCTGCCAGCACCACACCAGAGCTCATATCCACAATATCATTTGCCACAAAGCGGCCAATAACATCGCTATCTTCGGCGACAATGAAGGACAGGCCGGCTTCTTCCAGCTTGCGCAGGGTGCGCGGGGTCAGCTTTGTTCCGGCTTCTGCTGCAACTTCGCCTGTCTCGGCATTTACCAAATCACGTGTAAGGGTGGTGCCGCGATAGCTTTCCGCCACAAATCCGCAGCGCCAGCTATCCCCGTCACGGGCATAAGGAACAGTGTCATAAAAGACAGTCAGGATTTCTTCACGGCTCATCCCGTATATTTCAGAAGGATCAAGCTCGGTTTCTGCCTTGGCAGCCGCCTCGATACGCTCCAGGCTTTCTGCATCCGGCAGAGCCATCAAAAAGGTAGTGGCCGGCAATTTACGCTTGCGGTCAATCCGCACATTCAAAATATCCTTGGCATCATATTCAAAATCCAGCCAGGAGCCGCGATAAGGAATAATGCGTGCAGCAAACAGGAATTTGCCAGAAGAGTGGGTCTTGCCCTTGTCATGGTCGAAAAACACGCCGGGCGAGCGGTGCATTTGCGAGACAATTACCCGCTCTGTGCCATTGATGATGAATGTACCATTGCTGGTCATCAGCGGCATATCGCCCATATATACATCTTGTTCTTTGATATCGCGGATAGATTTCGCGCCGGTATCCTCGTCAATCTCCCAAACAACCAGACGCAAGGTCACTTTCAAAGGAGAGGCGAAGGTCAGGCCGCGCTGCTGACATTCTTCGACATCATATTTCGGGGCTTCCAGCTCATAGGAGTGGAATTCCAGAATAGCGCGTCCGGCAAAATCATGGATAGGGAAAACAGAAGCAAAACTTTCTTGCAGGCCGGTATTCTGGCGGTCTTGCTTGGCAACGCCCAGCTGCAGAAACTGATCATAGCTTGACCGTTGTACCTCGATCAGATTTGGCATTTGTGCCACTTCTGATAGATGACCAAAAAACCGTCTTACGCGTTTCCGACTATTGAGACTGCTCACACGCTTTGCCATCTGCTATACCTCGTTATTTTCTTTTGACCTTGCCGGCGGTGTTTTTCACTGCTTGCATCGGTCTTTATGTTCAAAAAGCCTGTATGTAAAAATACAGGGGGTGTTTAAACGCCCTGCACCGGGCTCCTTAAAAACAAGGAGTCCGGTGCAAAACTTTATCTGTTTTTTGGTCCAGCCAAACTCAATTACTTGAGTTCAACTGTCGCGCCAGCTTCTTCAAGCTTCGCCTTGATTTCCTCAGCTTCAGCTTTGGCTACACCCTCTTTAACAGGCTTTGGTGCGCCTTCAACCAGGTCTTTTGCTTCTTTCAGACCCAGACCAGTAATGGTGCGAACTTCCTTAATCACATTGATTTTAGAAGCCCCTGCTGCGGCCAGAACTACATCGAATTCTGACTTTTCTTCGGCAGCAGCACCGCCGGCATCACCGCCAGCAACCGCAGCAACTGCAACAGGTGCAGCAGCTGCAGATACGCCCCACTTTTCTTCCAGTAACTTGGCCAGCTCGGCTGCCTCAAGTACGGTCAGGTTAGATAGGTCTTCTGCAATTTTTTCAATATCAGCCATTGTTAACTCCTTTTGGCTTAAACTTTCTGATCAGTATGGCAATATGCCTACTGCAATTGATCTGCCCGTGCCTGTATCACGCGTGCCAGTTTCGCAGCCGGTGCCTGTGTGACCCGTGCTACTTGTGTGGCTGGTGCGTTCAACAAACCAACAAGCTTTGCCCGCAATTCGTCCAGCGATGGCAATTTCGCCAGAGCTTCCACGCCGGCCTTGTCCAGCACTTTGCCGTCCAAAGACCCGCCAATTACGGTTAACTTGTCATTTTCCTTTGCAAAATTAACAAGGACTTTTGCCGCAGCGACCGGGTCAGCAGATGTTCCCATCGCTGTTGGCCCTGTGAACAAATCAGAAATGTCCTCATATTTTGTGCCTTGCAAAGCAATCTTGGTCAGCCTGTTCTTGGTTACCTTGAACCCAGCACCCGCCTCACGCATACGGCCGCGCAGATCACTGCTTTCGGCCACCGTCAGACCAGTCTGGTGGGTAACAACAACCGCTGCTGCCTCAGACAGAGTTGATTGCAGTGTTTCGATCAGTTCGGCTTTTTCGTTCCGGTTCACCTGATCATCTCCACTTCAGTTTTGAACAGGGGCTGAATATCAGCCTTTCTGTTCGGTTTCACCTCAACAAACCTATCAGCGATGCTGATTTGCCTGTCATTGGCCTGCCCACAGAAAGCTTAAGCATAAATGCTTATTGCTACCGTCTATGCAGGGGATTAAGGCTGCGATTGCGGCCTCCTGCAGTCTTGGACAGGGTGGGAATAACTTCACGAAACAAAATTATATTTTTGTTTCTAGCGGTTATTCCCGGCATTCGCCTGATATCCTTAAAAAAATGAATATCGGGCAAAATTCGTTTTGGGTTTTCCCTAATTAAAACCCGGCGCTGGCTCTAGGCAGCGCTATCTTCAACAAATACGCCAGGGCCCATGGTTGAGCTCATGGTAATTTTCTTTATAAACTGGCCTTTTGCCCCGGATGGCCGTGCCTTGCGAATAGCTTCGATAAAGGCATTGGCATTTTCAGCAATTTTATCGGCATCAAAGCTGGCCTTTGCGATACCGGCATGAACCACACCGGCCTTTTCCACACGGAATTGCACTTCACCTGCCTTGGCAGCTGTAACCGCTGCTGCCACATCAGGGGTCACTGTTCCCAGCTTTGGGTTCGGCATCAGGCCACGCGGCCCCAGCACCTTGCCCAGACGCCCGACAACCCCCATCATATCTGGGCTGGCAATCACCCGGTCAAAGCCGTCTTCACCATTTTGAATAGCTTCGGCCAATTCTTCTGCGCCAACAAATTCTGCACCGGCAGCCTTGGCTTCTTCAGCTTTGGCATCACGGGCAAATACAGCTACACGGATGTCTTTGCCGGTTCCATTTGGCATGGCAACAGAACCGCGCACCATCTGGTCTGCATGGCGCGGGTCTACCCCCAGATTGATCGCCAGCTCGATGGTTTCATCAAATTTTGACGTTGCCCCGTCCTTTACCAGCTTTGCTGCATCGGCAACGCTGTAATTAATAGTACGGTCAAGGTTGGCGGTTGC
>RFVC01000077.1 GCA_009922595.1 Gammaproteobacteria bacterium
TGAGATTTTTTCAGCTGTGCCGCCCACCTTTACCTGGCGGTCAAGCTTGTTCCATGGAAACAGCAGGCTGACCTTGTTGTTTCCTTCTATTTCTTTCGCCTTGCGGCTTCCATAATTGGTATAAAAGATAAAACCGTCATCATCAACATGCTTGAGTAGCACGATGCGCTGCGACGGCCTTCCTTCAGCAGAGACCGTACTGACAACCATGGCAGTAGGATCGCCGATACCAGACTCAACGGCCTGGGACAGCCAGGTTTTGAACTGGGCGATAGGATCATCCTGAAGATCTTCGCGGTTGAGTCCGCCTTGTAGGTACTCTCGCCTGAAATTTTCGATATCCATGAGTACTTAGATGTCGCTAAAGCAGAAGTTAGTTAGGGTTAGTCTGAAAATTCGAAGCGCTCATCGAAAATGCGCTTGTCGAATTCAAAATTGCGCCAGGCCTTGTGTCCGGTACCATGGTCAAAGTAACCCTTGCCATGTTTTTTGTTGGCAGCCCATTGTCCAACATACTTGGTACCATCCTCCCAGCGGTAGGTACCTTCTCCATAAAAAACATCATTTTTAAACTGGCCATAGTAATTCTCTGAATTTTCCTTCAACCAGTTTTCAGTGTAACGGTCTTCTTTCCATCCCTGCACTTTGAAAGCCTGGAGGCCACTTCCGTTGCGGCGGTCATTGCGCCACTCACCCATGTAAATGTTGCCATTCCTATCCCAAAGTGTGCCGCGTCCCCATTTCTTACCACTCATAAATCGGCCCTTGTAGTGTTCCCTTTCATCTTCGTAGGTCAGCCGGCCAAAGCCATGGAACTTACCGTCGATAAAATCACCACGATAGGTACGAAGCCCCCTTTCGGTTTCCTCGACCAGCGTGCCTTTGCCATTTGCACAGTCACCAGTGATACAACCGAGCTCATCCCTGCTGGCTGCCTGCAGCAGTGGGGCAAAAAGCAGTAACAGTGCTAAGAATTGCAGTTTGCTTTGCATTAGAGAATCGGTCACTTATAGAGTTTTCGGAACCTTGCCCGACACAGGAGGCGAATTGTAACTAATTATTCCGAACAGTAATAATCAGGCCCGGTAAGGTCATCAGGCTGAGAGATGATCATTACCAGTAATTTTCCGTGGTGATCTGCCCCGGCTTGCGTCGAAGATTCTTGGCGAGCCCGCGAGCTTTGAGTAAATCCACCGCATCCTTGACCATATCCGGGTTGCCGCAGAGCATTACCTGGGAATTTTCCGGTGATAATTCAAGTCCCACGGCCTCTTCTAGGCTGCCATCCTCGATGGCCGCGGGAATTCGGCCCTGGATAGTGCCCTCCACTGCCTCCCGGCTGACAAAGCCCTGGAACCGAAAGCGCTCTCCATGCTCCTCACGCAATCCCTGAATCATGTCCTGGTACTGCAGGTCAGCATTGGTTCTTACTCCCTGCAGCAACACTAGGTTTTTAAATTTTTCCCAGGCTTGCGTGGTTCTCAGTATAGACAGGAAAGGCGCGATGCCTGTTCCAGTGCCTATCATCCATAGATCACGCGACTGGGGTACCTCATCTAGGGTGAAAAACCCGTTGGCAGGATTTTTAACCAGTATCGTGTCACCGGGTTGCAGGGCATAAAGGGCATTGGATAACACGCCCTTGTCGGCTGTATAGAAAAAGAACTCCAGCGGCTTCTCATGGGGAGCGCTGAGAAAGGAATAAGGGCGGGCGACTCTTTCGCCATCGATCATCAACGCCAGGCTGGCAAACTGACCGGCAGTGAACGGTGAAATATCAGCATCAATCTTCAGTGTATATAGGCCGTCATTCCAGTGAATATTTTCAACAACCTTGCCTTCCAGCCAATCTGACATGAAACCCCCTACAAAAATCAATGCACTCACAAGCTTAACATTACCAATCAGAGTTAAGGAACCCACCTAATCCAACAAGCCTCAAGCCACAAGAAAATAAACATCCCTAATGCCTTACTCCTTGTTCCTTGTACCTCTTGCTTAGTATGCTTGCCTTCATCTCAAATCATGCATACCGGAATCAAAAATGAGCACTAAAGTCTGTTTCATCGGCCTCGGGGTTATGGGTTCTCCAATGGCGGGTCATCTTTCCAACGCAGGTTATGACGTCACCGTCTATAACCGCACTGCGGAGAAAGCCGAAAACTGGAAGCAAACCTACAAGGGAAGCTCCGCCTCAACGCCGGCTGATGCTGCACGCGACGCAGATTTCATTTTTGCCTGCGTGGGTAATGATGATGACCTTCGCGAAGTAACTATTGGTCCTGGCGGCGCATTTGAGTCCGTTAAAGCAGGTGCAGTTTTTGTCGATAACACGACAACCTCTGCCATTGTGGCCAGGGAACTGTCTGCCATTGCCGAGGAAAAAGGTTTCTCATTCCTGGACGCCCCGGTTTCCGGGGGACAGGCCGGTGCAGAAAACGGTAAGCTCACTGTTATGATCGGCGGCAATGAAGCTGCCTTTGAGAAAGCTGTGCCAGTAATAGAAAGCTTTGCGGCAAGCGTGAGATTACTGGGGCCCTCGGGTTTCGGTCAACTCACCAAAATGGTCAACCAGGTCTGCATTGCCGGACTTGTTCAGGCTCTTTCAGAAGGCATACATTTTGCCAAGCGGGCCGGTCTCGACGTGGAAAAAGTCATGGACGTGATCAGCAAGGGCGCGGCCCAGTCATGGCAGATGGAAAACCGCTTTGCCACCATGATGAACAATGAATTCGAATTCGGCTTTGCCGTGGACTGGATGCGCAAAGACTTGGGTATAGCCATGAAAGAAGCCGGTAAGAATGGCGCTATGTTGCCCATTACAGAAATAGTTGACGGCTACTATGCTGAAATCCAGGAAATGGGCGGCAATCGCTGGGACACTTCATCACTGATTGCGCTACTTGAGAAATAAATGCGAAACCAACTTTTTTGTAAAGGATGCGAAAGCATCCGGTTAAAATATTTAGAAAGAGTTGACGTGTTTTTATTTTAGGGCTAGAGTTTTTTTGATCTGGCATGTCTGCACTGGATTTATGGAAATAGATAACAGTCACGCCCACATTCTCCGACTCAATATTGCCGGCCATCCCATTGAATGGCTAACCTGGCAGGAAGCCACTACTCTCTACGCTCGAGACCTCGTTACCTGGACACTGGGTGACACCATCCTCACAGTCCGCGGCGGCATTTCACGAATTACCGGTGAACGATCCTCCATTTCACTGCACAGCATCGTTGCCTGTGCCGGTGAACTGCATAACGGTCAACCCAAGAAACCTGCGCTGAGAAATCGCATTCTCTTCCGGAGAGATCAGAATCTTTGCATGTATTGCGGAAAGGAATTTCAGGACAAGGATTTGAGCTGCGACCATATCTTGCCGACTTCCCGCGGCGGAGCTAACACCTGGGTTAACGTGGTTGCGGCTTGCAGGCGCTGCAATCACCACAAACAGGACCGTACACCGGAAGAAGCACACATGGAATTGCTCGCCCTGCCCTATGAACCCAATCCCGCCGAGTATCTGGCTCTTGTTAACAGCAAGCGTATACGGGCTGACCAGATGGAGTTCCTTAAGTCACAATTTTCAAAAAACTGTCGGCTGCAGTAGCTACTGCTCAATCCTTGATAAACTTGTAGACCATGGATTGAAAAAGTTCAGGCTCTTCGGTGTGAACCCAGTGCCCGGCATCCTTGATTTCCTGAATGTCAGCATTAGGAAACAGGTGCATGATTTTCTTTTCGTATTTTTTCAGGATGTAACTAGAACTTTCCCCTTTCACGAATAGCACCTTTCCATCAAAGGGTGCATCAGCTTCGAGACCGCTGATCAGGTTGTCGTATTCGTCCCTGATCGAATCGAGATCCATGCGCCAAGTAAAATTACCTTCCTCATCTTTTTGCAAGTTAGCCAGCAGAAAATCCCTGACACCTTTTTCATCAACGTACTCTTGCAGGATCTCATCGGCATCCTGTCGGTTGTCTATCAGGTCCAGGTTAAGTGATTCGAGCCCGGCAAAAATTTCGTTGTGATGAGGCTTGTACTGGACAGGTGCGATATCAACTACCACCAGCCTGTTCACTTTTTCAGGATTCAACAGCGCTAACTGCATGGCTGTTTTTCCACCCATGGAATGCCCAATAAAGTGTGAATTTTCAATATTCAGCAGCTTCATTGTATCGAGGACATCACCGGCGAGCGCTGAATAACTCATACCCTTCTCCCACTCCGACCTACCGTGATTGCGGTGGTCAAATCCATAAACGGCAAAGGTATTGGCGAATATCTTCGCATGCTGTCCCCAGTTGCCCTGGTTGCCAAACAGCCCGTGGAGAATGATCAGTGGATTTCCGGATTCTGAATATTGCTTGTAAAACAGTTTCATAACACGCTGACGACCCTTTTACATCCGGCCGCAAATCACACTAGGAGAGGTTTTCCTTGATCCAGTCCATCACATCGTCATGGTGTTTCTTAGTATTCACTTTTTCCATGATATGACGAAGGTGCCCATCCTTATCGATAATAAAAGAGGTTCTCTTCAATCCCATGAACTCGCGGCCCATGAATTTTTTCAGGCCCCAGACGCCATATTTGTCGGCCACCTTGTGGTCCTCGTCGGACATAAGAGTGAACTTCAGCTTTTCCCGCTCAGCAAATTTGGCAAGCCTCGGGTAAGGATCAATGCTCACACCCAGTACTTCCACGCCCATTTTTTTCAGGGCTTTTTCACTGTCACGGATACCACAGGCCTGCACCGTGCATCCCGGTGTCATTGCCTTTGGGTAGAAATACAGCACAACAATGCTGCCCAGGTAATCCTTGAGAGTGCGCTTGTCGCCATTCTGGTCTTTGAGTGAAAAGGCAGGTGCCTTGTTGCCTATCTTGGGAAGAGCCATTGATACCCCTGATTTTTGCCTGGATTGGATGGCGCACAAGGATACTGCCACTCAATCGGGGGAGTCAAAATAAAATCCTGTCAAAAAATTCAGGCCAGTTTCGCCAAGATGTCCTCCGGCACAAAGGGTCTCCCCTTTTCATTAAGTGCCGTTGCCGTAATCCTGGCAGACAGCATCAGCGCCTGATCATCGAGGCGTATGATGTTCTGGATGAAAATAATTTTCAGGCGGCCGTCCTGCTCAAAACGAGTCCTGATGAGAAACCGGTCTCCGGGAGTCAATGACTGCTTGTAATCCAGTTCTGCCCTGACCACCACAAGGTGGATGCCCTGGCGGGTCACCTCTGCAAAATTGACACTGCGAGATTTCAGAAACTCATGACGTGCATGCTCCAGGTAATTCATATACACGGCATTGTTCACGACGCCCTGCAGATCACATTCATAATCCCTGACGCGCAATGCCAGTTCATGCTCGGTACCCACGGCTAACTCCTGACCTAAAAAAATCACCATTGTAGGGGATATAAGCTTTAAGATGAGAAACTGTCGGCAAAAAGTTATCCACATCTGTGGATAAGCCAGTTAGCTGTGGATAAATCTGTGTAAGAATCCAGCTGTTATGCACCAAAAAATTGCAAAACCAGCAATTTTTAACCAATAGTTTAAAAAGGTTTTTAAAAATTAAAATTATAAATCAACATGTTATGGCTATAGGGTTACGATTTTTTGATCTTACTGAATGTTCTTAAACAGTATTCTTACAATTTT
>RFVC01000078.1 GCA_009922595.1 Gammaproteobacteria bacterium
AGACGAAACAGCTTGCGCAGTTGCCGTTCGCTGGCGCCCAGACTCTTCAGCAGGCCAATGCTCCTTTTTTTCTCCAGGATGATCGTCAGCAGCGCGATGACACTGTTCACCAGCCCCACCATCACCATGATGATCAGGATGAGGTAAATGTTCACATCGAAGAGCTCGATCCATTGGAAGATATCCAGAAAGGCATCCCGTGCGGTGAGCAATTCGGCCTCCATTGGAAGAAGTGCGCGCAGCTCGTCATAGGCCTTACCGGCATCCGCATTTTCTTTCAGTGCGATCTCCAGTCTACCCGCGCTTCCCCTTGTCCATTTGTTGAGCTTGCGCAGGTGCTTGTCGTGGGCAAAAACATAGGTGCCGTCAAATTCGAGCATGCCTGTGGAGAACACCCCGCCAACAATGAACTTGCGCATGAGTGGCGGCTTGGGTGCCTGGCGAAGGAAGAAGACCACCACACGCTGTCCGGCCTGAAGCGACATCCGATCGCGCAGCTCTTTGCTGATCAGAACGCTGTCGTTGTAATCGGATGGACCATAGCTTGGAATGCGGCCCTCGATCAGATGATCCTCGAGATCGCGCCAATGGAAATCGGCGCCCACCCCTTTTATGGTCACGCCTTCAAAATCTTTTTCGGTCTTGAGCAGTCCGCCTTTTTCCGAAACGCTCTGCACCCGTTCCACACTGCCGTGGGCAGACAATACTTCGGCGATGCTGTCAGCCGATGAGAGAAAGGAATTGTTGTTGCTGGGGCTCATGTATGGAACGACCTGCAGGTCTCCGGTGAAGCGTGTGATCTTATCGCTGATCTCTTGCTTCAGCCCCAGGCCTGTGGCAATGGAAATGATCATCACCACCATGGATACCGCCACCGCACTGACGCCAATACGCACTACATTATTGGATAATCCCGCACCTTTGTGTCGGGAAAAACGCAGAGCAGTGAAGGATTCAAATTGCACGGATCGTCGATCAATGAGTGGCGCCAAAGGTATCATCAAGCTCTTGCTTGGCCTGCTTTTGTCTTTGAACTTTCAGACTGCGGAGGCGCAGCAGCTGCTCCCGGGCGCTGCCCGCTGGGCGGCCTATCAGGATCTGCTGGAGGGCAAGAGGGTAGGCGTGATCGCGCATCAGAGTTCTTTGGTGGATTCGCTGCATCTGATCGATTTCTTGCTCGAAAAAGGGGTGAATGTGCAAAAGGTCTTTGCTCCGGAACACGGTTTTCGGGGAAAACAGGCCGCAGGTGCCAAGATCGCCGATGGCAAGGATGTTCGCACAGGCCTGCCGATCGTGAGCTTGTATGGCAAGAACCGCCGCCCCACGGCCTATCAGCTCAACGGGATCGACCTGATGCTCTTCGATCTTCAGGATGTGGGCACGCGATTCTACACCTACATCTCCACCATGAGTCTGGCGATGGATGCCTGCGCGGAGGCCGGGATCCCTTTCGTCGTCCTGGACCGACCCAATCCGAACGGACACTATGTGGACGGACCGGTGCTGGAGCCCGAATTCAGATCCTTTGTGGGCATGCATGAAGTACCTGTGGTGCACGGCATGACCGTGGGAGAATACGCCATCATGGTGAATGCTGAGGGCTGGCTTCCCGAGGAGCGAGAAGCCCAGTTAACGGTCGTGCGAATGGAAGGGTATGCACATTCTCTGCTGATCGATCTGCCGGTGCGTCCGTCACCCAATCTGCCCAACTCATCGGCCATAGCACTTTACCCTTCGCTCTGCTTCTTTGAAGGTACTACGGTCAGCATCGGTCGGGGAACCGATCGGCCGTTCCAGGTCATGGGTGCACCTTGGATGCCGGATATGGGTTTTGAATTTACGCCCAGAAGCCGACCCGAAGCGCCCAGGCCCAAATGGAAGGACCAAGTGTGCAAAGGGGTCGATCTGCAGAGTTTCGGCCTGCACTACTTGCCGCAGTACGGACAGATCTACTGGGATTGGCTGGTGGAAGCCTATGCAAATTGCCCGAACAAAGACGATTTCTTTTCTCCCTTCTTCGAACGCCTGGCGGGCACCAATAAGATCCGGGAGTCCATTGTTTCGGGCGCCGATGCCGAGGCGATCCGCGCGCTGTACAGTGAAGACCTCATGGCCTTCAAAAAGATGCGCAGGAAGTACCTATTGTATCCCTGATCAATTTCCAGTCATACGGTGCATGTTCCAGGCCATGCCCAAAAAGAACAGACCGGCAATGCTCAGCAGAAGTCCGATCAGTGAGGTGATGCCGGAGAGGAAAGCCGAGGGATTCATCATCATCCAAATTCCGCCCAGACCAAGACCGATCCAAAAGATCCACAGGAAGATCGGACGCCGAGGGTTTGTGCTGCGCAGCGAGGTCCAGACAAAGGAGAGTGATTGGAGCAGCAGCCACAGCCCGATCAGTCCAGATACAAAGCTGTGGAGCAAGGAGGGAAACAAAAGGATGCAAAGTCCGATGACGGCATCGGCCCCCGAGCGATAGAGCAGCCTTTTTCCTTGGGGCAGACTGCGGTTGGGCCAGGCACTCCAGATGCTTGTAAGGCTGTGTGCCAGAAGGAAAAGGCCCAAAAGTGCGATCAGCGAGTCTGTCAGTTGTTCGGCCTGGGACATGAAATAAATGCCCAGAGAAAGAAAGAGGGCGCCTTTAAGGGCCGTCAGGGCGAGTGGTCTTTTTTGTGGAAACATGTGGATGCTGGAATAATAGATATTTTCGGGCCGTTGGTGGTCAGGAGCGGCGGTAGTGCGCTTCAAGCCGTTCCATGATGTCGTGGACCGCCGGACACATCTTGGCGTTCTTGAGGTTCAGGTCCAACAACTGTTTTTGTCTTCGGCGGTCGGTATGCGGATATTCCCGGCAGGCTTTCGGCCGCTGCTCGTATACCGAGCAGTAGTTGTCGGGTCCGAGAAACGGGCATGGGGTCGACTGCAGCACTTTGTCTCCGTCTTCGTCGGTTCTCAGGTAGCGCTGCTCAAAATCGGCCGCCTTCAACTTCAGATGTCTGGCCAGTCTCTCGATGTCTTTTTCGGTAAAGAGCGGCCCCGTGGTCTTGCAGCAGTTGGCGCATTTCAGGCAGTCCACCTCAGAAAAGACCGCATCGTGGCAGTGGTGCACCACAGTATCCAGGTCTTTGGGTTTCTTGCGTTTGAGCCATTCGGTCAGCGATTTGAACGATTGGCTTTTATCGGGCCGTTGGATATAGCCCGGCTGATCTTTCAACGACTTGCCCTTATTCTCTGCCTCGTTCATTCGGCAACGATCACACCTTTGACCGCTTTGATCTCCTCAGACTCGAATTGCTCCGCCAGAGAGAAGTCTTTGCGGTTCAATACATAGATCACCGCGTTGGAATTTTTTCTCTTGGCCCGTGGTTGTTTTCTGCCGCCGCAGAGATAAAGGAAGTCCTTGTCGTAGGTAAGGCCTTTACAGAAAGACTCTTCGCTGTCGTGTTCAAATACGAGTTCGCCCTCGAGCATGATGCCCGATATGCGCGGGTGGTGGATCTTCTTGCGCTTGCTGGAAGTGGCACAAATGGCCATGCGCTTTCCGTCGATGAACTGAAAGTCATGGGTCTCCCAGCCATACTCGAATTTTTCGATGAGCCTGAAGTCTTCATCGAAGACGGCTACTCCGCTGGCTGCGTATTGCACCTTGGTCAGCCAGTTCAGATTCACATAAAATTTTCCTTCGTGCCGAATGATGTTGTTGATGTGGTTGTAGTTCTTCTGATAGCGCACCTTTTTTTCGGGCATGGGCGGCTCGATATCGTGAACACGTACGATCTCCAATTCCTCGTTGTACACCCAGATCTGGTTGCGCTTGGTGATGGTCGTGTACAACAGGCCATCGTACCATTGGTGCTGATGGAAGTCTGGAGAGGGCGAATAGAATTCGGTTTGCTTGACCAGGGAATGGTCGTCTGCGCGGAGTTTGTACATTCTGCTCAAACTGGCCACATACAGGTGATCCTCGTAGCGAGCGATCCCCATCATCGCCTCGTCATCCGAGCATTGGAATACCACGGAGTGCACCTTGGTTTCGGTATTGAATTGAACCACCTGTCCGCCTTCCGTGGCCAAGACTAGATCTGCCATAGGTTGAAAGTAGTTTATAAGATGATCATAGCGGCTATAATTAATCTAAAGAATTAAAAAAATAATTTAATAAGTAAAAAATATAATGATAAACATTAATTAAAAGTAGTATGTTTGCATCAACATAAAAAGTCAAACACTATGAAATACATAACACACACACCACGGAAAAGTGACTTCGTCATTTGGGCCGTATGTTCTGCCGTTATTCTGATACCTTCATTAAGTGGGTTTGTCCTTGTTGGCGAAGATTTGCTCCTGATCCTCCCCTTGGGGATTTTGTCATTCTTCATGTTCAATCTTTTGATCAGAAGATCATTAACATTCAAAAACTATTTTATTAGTCCAATCAATGTATTGACCTCAAAAATGCGTTCTGAAGTATCAATGTCGATACCAAAGGATTTGATGTTCGATAAAATGATTGAGGTGATCAATGATTCAAAATTCAAGCTGACCGTATCCGATAAAAGCAACTACGAGATTTTAGCTACCACAGGAATTTCATGGTTTTCCTGGGGAGAAAATATTTATATCAGCATTGAGGGTGAGGGAGAGGAAACAACCATGAAGATTTGTTCTGTGACATTCTTTCAGGTGTATTCCTGGGGTAGAAATGAAAGGAATTACAATGATCTGCTGAAGGGAATTGAGGAATCATTAACCGTTTAAAGCAATAAACATGGCTATCGTGGTGAACTTAGATATAATGTTGGCTAAAAGAAAAATGAAGTTGAAGGAACTTTCAGTTCTCGTGGGCGTGTCAACAGTAAACCTATCCATTTTGAAGCAGAGCAAAGTCAAGGCCATCAGGTTTTCGACGCTGGATTCAATTTGTAAAGCCCTGAATTGTCAGCCTGGTGAAATTTTAGAGCATGTCAAGAGCTAAGTACATGCATCAGATTCAATGCGGCTTTTGGCAGTTCTGAAAAACATCTTGCTCTCATAAATCAATGCCCGAGCGGCGCCTCCAGCCTTGTTATCTCAGATTTTACCTTGCGTAAATTTTAACTGTAAATGAATCATCTCGGCAAAAGCTGAGTTTGCCCTATACATCTGGATAGTAGAGAACCCTAATGCCACTTGGGTCGATAGTTGTTGTCCTTTTCAAAGCCTTCTTACTTCTTCACAATCCTTCTGGTCTCCACAGCTTCCCCTGTCTGTATCTGTAGCATATACACTCCCTGTACATAGGAGGACATATCAATGGAGGTTTCCACACTCTCTGTGGTGAGCTGTGTGAGGGTTTTGCCATTCATGTCCATAAGCATGAGGGAGCTGTTCTTTGGCGCTTGGACAATTAGGAAATTGTCCGTTGGGTTGGGGAATACATTCAAGCCAAAGCCTCGGTCATCCTCTGAGACGGAGATTTTTGGGCAAGTTCCCCAGACGGGGTGATGGGATTGTGTCAAGGCACTGTTCAAGGAGAAACCAGAAGGTTGTGACGGGATATTCAAGA
>RFVC01000079.1 GCA_009922595.1 Gammaproteobacteria bacterium
ATACGTCTTCCAATATCCGGCCGGATTGATAAAGACCAACATACTCGATTCGGCGCTTTCGGCTCCATTAGTTCGTCTTCTAGATTTTAGGCTTGTTCGAATTAAGAATCTCACTCCCGGTGATTACAAGTTCTACTTTGAGGCGAGAGATGATGACAGGTCTATTAATCAAGCCGTTGCCACGCTCACGGTTACTGAGGATCTCTGCAGACAAGAAATAAGCCTTCCTTTAGATACTGATATGTATTGGGATGATAGCTGTAACTCCAGTTACAAAAGTGGCGCGACGGCTGCCTATCTTTCGTTTTCAGCCACTCAGCAGAGCATTTTTGGACTTCAGTTAACCTCAAACTCAGATGCTATGGTCATTCTTAGGGCTGGAGGAGGCAGGAATGGCAATATCCTGGATATTTCGGAGAGCACTGACGGGTTGGAAAATATAAATGTCAGCTTGGATGCGGGAGACTACACGTTAGAAATAATCAATGAGGAAGCTACAAGCAACGACTCATTTTCAATACAAACCAATAATGACCCTATACCTTGGCGATTCACTGATGTTTCTGAAAGTGCAGGCATCAATAATGTTCACGGGTACCTAGAATCAGATGTTGATAATACGGATCCTAGCTACGAGAGAATTCTGCAAGGCGGGGGAGTGGCGGCTGGCGACTATAACCAAGATGGCTGGACTGACCTGTATGTTACGAGCGGAAGCTCAGGCAATAATTTCCTTTACAAAAACAACGGCGACGGGACATTTACGGATGTAGCAGAGGAGGCGCGAGTTAATTTTTATGGGCGCAAAGATGCAGGAGGCATCTTTGCTGATATTAATGGGGATGGCTGGCCAGATCTCTTTCTGGGAGGCGTAAATGGGACACCTCCGCTCATGCTCCTTAATAAACAAGATGGCACGTTCATTGATCATACGGATAAATCTGGATTTAAAGATATCACTAATGCTTACAGCGCATCGTTCGCAGATTTTGATAAGGATGGTGATGTGGACGCGTACATATCTCACTGGAACACAGCCGATCAGGGAAAATACTTGTTTGAGAATGACGGCACGGGAATTTTTTCAGACATCAGCACTAGGGCTGGCATTCGAAACGGTCTGATGGCTGATTACACACCAATATTTACCGATATAAATAATGACTCCTGGCTTGACCTTCTCATTGCCGCCGACTTTAACACGAGCCAGGTGTATCTAAACAATCGGGACGGCACCTTTTCTAACATAACAAATACAGACGTCATTACCGATGATAATGGCATGGGAGCGGCTGTGGGCGATTACGACAACGATGGTGATATGGACTGGTTTGTGTCTAGCATATTCGATCCCAATGGAATTCCCAACGACACAGTACCTGGTGCCAATACCGGGCCCAACGGCAATCGACTTTATCGAAACGACGGCCTTGGAGAGTTTGAGGACGTGACTGAATATTCTGGAGTGCGCATAGGTGGCTGGGGCTGGGGTAGTTGCTTTGCAGACCTAAACAATGACGGCTGGCTTGATATATTTCATGTGAACGGCTACATCACGGGCAACTTTACAAATAATGCAATGTTTTTAACGGATGGTTCTAACCTGTTTATTAACAATAAAGATGGCAACTTCTCAGCCAGACAAGCAGAACTCAGTTTAATCGACACAAACCAGGGGAGGGGCATTAGTTGCCTCGACTACGACCTAGATGGCGATGTCGACCTGTTTGTCTCCAACAACCAGCAAAGCCCGAGACTCTATCGAAATGATGGCGGGAATAATTTTAATTTCCTGCATGTCCACCTTGGTGGAGACGATAAAAACCTTGACGGAATTGGCGCCAGGGTTATTGTTTCGGCTGGAGGAATCACCCAGACGAGGGAGATCTACGCGGGAAACAACTACATTTCAAACAACCCCCCTGTCGCCTACTTCGGTCTTGGCGATAACAAGCGTGCCGATGAGCTCATCATAAAGTGGCCAGATAATTCCGAACAAAAGTTTAAAAATGTCTCAGCCAATCAAATTATTACTGTTTTCAAAAACTAGTTCTTCAACTCATTTAACACAATGATCAGGCTTTAGTAGCTGATAACACCTGGAGTGTTTAGAAAATCTACTAAAAGTTTTTCAAAAATAACTTGATCCTTACAAGTCACATTATTATTCAGACAATAAAAAAGGCCGCACCTTACGGTGCGGCCTATTTATTTTCTAGCCTTAGCTAAGTTCTGATTTTTAGAACGTAGCCCTCAGACCAACCCTGAAGGATCTACCGATTGGGTCAAAGTATACAGGGCTAGCGTTACCGCCAGTACCAGTACCCATCAAAGGTGGAGCCTTATCAAAGAGGTTGTTAACGTTAGCAAACAACTGCATATCAACATTTGCCATTGTGAAGCTGTAGGCTCCGTTCAATGACCAGATGACATAGTTTGGTGTCCGGTTAGAGAACACGCTCTGAGGGTTTCCAGCATCGTAACCAGTATCCTCTGGCCCGATACGGTCAGCCCAAAGCTGGCCAGACTTAACAAACCTAGCCTGGGTGGTAAGGCTCAATGGACCATTTATGTAGGTATTGATCCACTGAACATTCCAACCCGGGGCCGATGACCAGTCCGCCAGGAAGCCGTTGGTGTTACCGACGGTTCCAGCGATGTTCCTGATCAGCTGCGGATTATTCTCAGTCGGCTGAATCAGCTGCTCGAGCATGCGAGTACCAATCAGACGAGATGATATAGTTCCAAAGCTGTACTCACCTACCCAGTCGGCTGACACATCGAAACCGCTAGCCTCGTAACCACGGAAGTTACGTGCCGTTGGCGTGATCGCATCAATGGTCTGGTAGCCCTTGGTCAGGTCGTTTGCATCGAACGGTGTTCCAGTAATCTGCTGACAGAATGCCAGTACGCCTTCAAAACATCCATCCAGAACCAAGCCGGAATTAGCCGGAGTGATAGCGTCTTCAATCTCGATGTTGAAGTAGTCGACAGCAAAACGCATGTTCAACGCATCTGGAGTTATAACGATACCGCCAGTGAGGGTGTCAGCTTTCTCAGCCTCCAGCCCTGTAGTAGCACCACCCCTAAGCTCGATGGTACAGGGGTCACCGGTGTTGGTGAAGAATCCCTGGCTCAGGTTACCAGTCCACTCGTTCGAGCAGAAACCAAATGGTCCACCGCGCTGCAGATCCTGCCCGTAGTAGAGCTCACGGAAGTTTGGAGCACGAAGGTCTCGAGACATAGATCCGCGCAGCCTCAACCAGTCGGTTGCCTGCCAGTTAGCCGTCACCTTCCAGGTGGTAAAGTCGTACTTGAATGACTGACCAGGGTTAGGAGTACCTATTCCCGCAGTATTCTCATACTCAGAGTTACGTGCCGCTAGCTGTACGTCAAATGTCTCAGTGAATGGGATCTGGGCTTCGGCGAAGTATTCGAATACCTCGACCTCACCACCAAAGGACTCACCGTACTGAATGAGGTAGTCACGACGAGCGTAATCAGGCTGCGATGGATCCGAGATGTTTGCGATAGACTCATCACGCCAGGAAACACCGACAGCCGCACGGATAGGTCCAGCGCCGAAACCTTCGTAGACCTCACCAGAGGTAACAGCCTCGAACATATCCTGATCTACTGTCGTTAGCTCAAGCAGACGGCCCCATGCGTAGTCCTGACCACCATGCTCGTTGAGCTGGCCCGGCTGCAGGATGTTGATCGGCGTACAGCCTTGGATCAGCCTGGCGTCCTTGACGAAACCTGGAGGTATGCCGTCACGGATGATACGGCAGACAGGGTTTCCGGTTCCATCGTCAACGGCGTCGAGGGCAAAGTTAAAGCGCTCAAGCTGAATGTTGCCGTTAACTAGCTGGGACCTGTCGGACTCACCGAACTGATAGTAAGCGTCCCAGGTCCAAGTAGAGTCACCAAAACGACCGCTCAGGCCGAGAGAGAAACGCTCCAGGTCTGTGGTGGTCTCGTTGTAGGTATCGATCACGTCGGAGTAGTTTCTGTTGATGAAACACAGGCCAATGAATGATAGCGGACAAGGATTGATCCCCTGCGCCTGGAGACGGTTTAGGTAAAAATTGTCTGGGCGCAATGAGGCGAACGTAGAGTCCAGGCTTCCCTGAGGGGTGAAGGTGTCAACGCTTCCCACAGAACCCTCGATGAAGAAGGTCATGTCGTCATTAATCTGGTGGTTGTAAGCCGCGTAGATGACCTCACGCTCCACAGGTGAGCGCATGTTCGTGTAGAGGTAGTTAGGACGACCCTCGCCGCCCTGTCCAAATTCGTTTGGAGCTTCCCAAGCCCGGAAAGAGGTACAACCAGAGTCCACGCAGGTTGAGGGACCGGGTATCTGGAAGATCGGGTTGGTGCTAGCCTGCTGGCTTGTGCTACGAACATCGTCTTTCAGAACGTAGCGCGGACCGCCTGTGCCCTCCGCATTCCAATTTGGATTCGTTACAACCGCAACATTCTTAGCACACCAGTCTCTGGCCTCCATACAGCTGCCGATACCACCGGCGTCCTGACCTTCAAAACCAATGATGAAATGACCGTTGTCGCCGACCCTCTGGCCCCAAGCCACACCCAGGTGAATGTCTTCACCATCGTTCTGGCCTGTGATGCCATAGTCTACCTGTACCTTGCCGCCTTCCAAGTCGCGATCAAGCAGGATGTTGGTTACACCACCAATGGCACCCGAACCGTAAGACGCAGATGCACCACCGGTCACAACTTCCATGCGGTCAATCAGCACCGAGGGGATAAAGTTGAGGTCAACACCGTCACCCTGGTTGGTTGGCACGTGGCGACGTGAATCAACCAGGGTCAGTGTACGTGAACCAAAGAAGGGATTCAGACCGCGAAGGTTGGCAATATTAGAACCGTTAAAAAAGTTGCCGCCCGGGTTTGCGGTTGGCGTGTTGTTACCAACGTTCGATGGCAGGGTAGCCATGGCGTCGCCGATGTTTACAACACCCAGATTCTCAAGCAAATCGGAGCCAAGCACTGTCGATGGCTGCGCATTACTGAAATCATCAGAGCGGATACGAGTACCCGTAACGGTAATCTCCTCAAGACTCTCATCTACCTCATCGTCCTGTGCAAAGGCCAGATTGCTGGCACCAGTGCTCAGAGCCAAAGAGGCTGCCACAGACAATGCAAGTTTCTTTTTGCATATGGATAGGAATGGACTGTATTTCATCCTTTTCTCCCCTAGTTGTTAGGTTAATTATGGTCTAGCTAAATAGCTGAATTTTGAAAAAACTTATCAAACATACTCGTCCACTCAGGTGGATTCTTATTTTTTGTTCTATTACCCAAGGTTAATCTGTTGGGTAACAGCCCAAATACAACATTGCACACAATTAAGGCTTGTGCACAATTAATGCAACTTCGCAATTGTGTCACCTAGAAAAGTCTTTATCAAGCCTCAAAACTGAATTCTTAATAAGAAATGAAATT
>RFVC01000080.1 GCA_009922595.1 Gammaproteobacteria bacterium
TAATGGATTTATATTTTAAATCCCCGACGCCCCTGTAAACCGCCTCCATGAATCGCTAGTATACTGCAATTTTGTGGGAAAAAATCCCTTTTTTTGGATAGAGCATAAATACCGTAGAGCATTTTGGCGGAATAAACGGGCTCTAAGGGTATACCATGCCTTGATTCGAATTTTGTTAAGAACGACAAAAGTTCGCTATCTGCTTTGGCATAACCCCCAAAATGAAACTGGTCATTCATTCGCCAGTCACAGTTGGCAGAAAGGTCAAATTGTGCCTGCAAATTTGCAACTTCTCTGGAGAGGTAGCCCTGCCCTCTCAATACCTGGAATCCCAATATTGGTAAAGATGAAGTGCTGGCAACACCAACGAACGTGGTTCCGGTTCCGCAGGCCAGGGTCACAAGGTCAAATCGTTTGTGCACATACAATGACGGGATTTCGGCACAGCCGAGCGCACCCTGACGATTGGCTCCCCCCTCCGGGATAAGGTAAAAGCTGCCAAAGCGTGTGTTCAGTTCAGCCAACATTTCAGTGTCTTTAGCCCTGTACGATGAGCGGGGTACAGCATAAAGATGCATACCCGCATCAACAGCTTCCTGCAGACAAAGGTTTAGTGGGTCAGGCAATTCACCACGAATAACGCCAATTGTAGAAAAACCATAAAGATTGCCAGCTGCGGCCAGGGCATGCAGGTGATTGGACCAGGCCCCGCCAAATGAAAGCAGAGTGGACTGCCCTTCCCGGCGAGCCTGCAGAAGATTGTGTTTTAGCTTGAACCATTTATTGCCGGAAATCAGAGGATGAGCAAGATCGAGCCTCAGCATTGAGAGAGAAATGCCCGCCTCTTCAAGATCTGGATCATTCACTACCTGAATGGGAATATTGGGTAGCGTGAAATCTGCAAATTCAGCCATAAACCAGGGGCATAAAAGCCTGATTATGGCGTTGAAACAGCCTATTCAGCAATACGGCGTGGTACTTTCCGCAGTCCTTAATTAAGAACCAGGTAGCCGCGGCCCTTGAGACAGTTTCTGACCACGCGATGTCTTTCCTGCATGGCGGAACTTGCACCACTAAGCGTTCCACTAGCTGCGCCCACACCCGCAGCGCGTTTTGCCGTTTCACTATTTCCGGCAGCTGCACCGATTACGCCTCCCACGACCGCTCCCGTAGCCGCCCCTGCAACAACTTTGCGTCCGGCCTGCACGTCATCGGCGAAGACATAGCATTCCTGGAGATTGGCTTCATAAACGTCGGGATCTACTCCCTTTGTATCCACAATGGGACGGTTGCCGGTAATTTCATCCACTTGACGACAGGAGATAAGCATTCCGGTCATGAAAATGAACATAAAGATGGTTTTCATAATTTCCTCCTTGACGAACTCTATTTATGTTAGAGCATGAACTTTTGTAAGACTACACACGCTATTGGAAAGGCCGGCGGTATTAATTTGGCGTTAAGTTATCGGCAAAATGCCCCTGAAAGGGTAAACCAGATTAAGACAGGAACTGATTTATGAAATAGATAAATGGAGGAAGAGATGGCGGACCGGACGGGACTCGAACCCGCGACCTCCGGCGTGACAGGCCGGCATTCTAACCAGCTGAACTACCGGTCCGTAGAATGATTTTTACAGTAACGCTTTGGTGGGTGAAGAGGGACTTGAACCCCCGACATTCGCCTTGTAAGGGCGACGCTCTCCCAACTGAGCTATTCACCCAAAGCGCTAAGGCTGCGCATTTTACCCACTTATAACTCCTTGTCAATAAAGCGTTTCCGTAGACTCCAAGGTCTTTTCTGGTTGGTGGTGAATCTCGATGCGCCGTCCTAATTGGGTTCAAGATTTTGGCCTAGGACCTTCCTGATTCACTCCATATCGGTCATTACTCCCTGGGGCGATCTCATTGTTGCTAATAAAAAATAATCAGAACAAGCAAGATAACAAATTAGCCTAGAAACATGGGCAAACTCGATACCTCCAGTAGCTCAAACTAGTGCCTTTCAATGAACTTCAGTGTAGGAGAGAGAACTTACATAAAGTTCTCTAGTTACAGTTTTGACCACCCTATGCGAAAGCACTGTACATGAGAGGGTCCACTCGTTACCATCACGCTCCTTTCAGGGCATTGATAACTATGAAAATATTCAAGAAATTCACTTTCGAGGCGGCGCACCGGTTGCCCAATGTTCCGGAAGGGCACAAATGTGCGCGCCTTCATGGTCATTCCTACCTTCTCGAAGTCCATATCCAAGGAGAGCCAGATGCAGAACTTGGCTGGCTCATGGATTTTGCCGACATCACGGCGGCCGTCGATCCAATCATAGAGAGCCTCGACCATTACTACCTGAACGAAATTGAAGGTCTGGAAAATCCTACTAGCGAGAATATCGTGCGCTGGCTGTGGCCCCAAATCAAGAAGGTACTGCCACCCCTGTCTGAGCTGGTTATTAGCGAGACCTGTACAAGCGGCTGTACCTACAACGGCGACTGATACTCGGTAACCTTAAGACGGATTTTTAGGCAAGGCCCATTGAATTGGGTCCTGCCCGCTTCCCTCAAGAAAAGCATTCACCTGCGAGAAATGCCTGCAGCCAAGAAAGCCTCTGTGGGCTGACAGGGGCGAGGGGTGTGTGGACTGGAGTACATGGTGACGGCTACGGTCAATGATCTTTCCTTTCTTTTGTGCGTAATTACCCCATAATAAAAAGATGAGCCCATCACGCTGATCGTTTAGTACTTGTACCACCCTGTCTGTAAATATCTCCCAGCCCCTGCCCTGGTGTGAAGCCGCCTTGGAGCGCTCAACCGTGAGTACCGCATTGAGTAGAAGCACACCCTGCTCGGCCCAGCTTTGCAGGTAGCCATGATGAGCAGCTGCAATGCCCAGGTCGGCTTCCAGTTCCTTGTATATGTTTTGTAGTGATGGCGGCACCTGGACACTTGGCATCACGGAAAAGCAGAGCCCATGCGCCTGCCCGGTACCGTGGTATGGGTCCTGGCCGAGAATAACAACCTTTACCTTATCCAACGGCGTAGAATTCAGCGCATTGAAAATGAGCTTACCGGGAGGAAAGATATGCTTACCGCCGGCTTTTTCCTGCCGCAGAAACTGACGTAGGTTTATCATGTAATTCTGACTGAACTCCCCTTCAAGGAACTCCAGCCAGGAGGGATCAAGCTGAATTTTTCCTACCTGCGTCGACACCTGCAGCTTCAGCCCTGCTATATGTTCAGTCGTGCTGGGGGCGCATATGAGGGAATAGTAGTACGTCTCGAATGGAAGGTGAGTCGGTCAGCAGCATGACAAGACGGTCAATACCAATCCCCTCTCCTGCCGTTGGCGGCATGCCATACTCTAGAGCAGTAATGTAGTCCTGATCAAAATGCATCGCTTCATGGTCGCCTGCGTCCTTTTCCTCTACCTGTGCCCTGAAGCGTTCTGCCTGGTCTTCAGAATCATTGAGCTCTGAAAAACCGTTAGCGATTTCGCGGCCTGCAATAAAAAGCTCAAACCGGTCACTAATTTCGGAGTTGTCATCATTGCGGCGCGCCAATGGAGAGACTTCTGTCGGGTATTCCGTTATGAAGGTTGGCTGCTGCAGTTTTTCCTCAACACTCGCCTCAAAAATTTCCAGCTGGATTTTGCCCAGCCCCCAGTTGTCCTTGACCTCCATCCCAATCTCCTTGGCCAACGCTTTGGCGCTAACGGGATCAGTCAGTTGCTCCATGGTGACGCCCTCCTTGTGCTGGACAATGGCCTCCAGCAGCGGAAGGATCACAAAAGGCTGCTCAAAATCTATTTCGGCGCCTTCGTACATAACCTTGCCGGTGCCAAGCACCTCGCTGGTGACCTTGCGTAGCATGTCCTCAGTCAGCGCCATGAGGTCGCGGTAATCCGCATAGGCCTGGTAAAACTCGAGCATGGTGAATTCCGGGTTGTGCCGCGTGGACAAACCCTCGTTGCGGAAATTCCGGTTAAGTTCGAAAACGCGTTCAAAGCCGCCCACCACCAAGCGCTTCAGGAACAGTTCCGGCGCAATTCGCAGGTACATATCCTGGTCGAGTGAGTTGTGGTGCGTAATAAAAGGCCTAGCCACAGCGCCGCCTGGTATCACCTGCATCATGGGGGTTTCCACCTCCATGAAATCCTTATCGGTCATGAAGGCGCGAATGGCATTAACCACTTTGGATCTGACGATGAATGTATCGCGGGATTCCTCGTTAACGATGAGGTCAACGTAACGCTGCCTGTAACGCACCTCAGTATCGGTCAGCCCCTTGTACTTGTCCGGCAGTGGTCGCAATGATTTTGTCAGCAGGCGTACCTGCTCTATTCGCACACTGAGCTCACCCTTATCTGTCCTGAATACTTTTCCGGTTGCACCTATGATGTCGCCAAGGTCCCAGCTCTTAATTTCAGTTCTCTCCTCTTCAGGAAACTCTTTGATGTTGAGATAGAGCTGTATTTGTCCACTGACATCCTGAATCACCAGGAAAGGCCCGCGCTTGCGAATGATGCGGCCAGCAACGCAGACAGGGATATCTTCACCCGCCAGTGTTCCCTTGTCTTTCTCACCATGGGCAGCATGAATATCCGTCGCTAAATCCTCACGACGAAAATCGTTGGGAAAGGGGTTGCGTTTTTCACGCAGGGCATTCAGTTTTTCTCTGCGCTGGGCAATCAGCCTGTTCTCTTCTTCAGCGTTGACTGCCTGTCCGTTTTCTTCACTCATGCTTGTTCTCTGCTAACTCTCTTTAAACTGTTTACTCGGTTGGAATGCTTTACAGCCCCATTTTCAGGCTGGCCTCCATAAAATCATCCAGGTCACCATCAAGCACCGCGCCGGTGTTGCTGGTTTCAATATTGGTTCTCAGGTCCTTGATCCTGGACGAATCAAGCACATATGAACGAATCTGGCTGCCCCAGCCAATATCGGCCTTTTCTTCCTCGATTTCCTGCAGGCTTTCCTTTTTCTTCAACTCTTCTAGCTCATACAGCTTCGCCTTCAGCTGCTTTATCGCCATGTCCTTGTTCTTGTGCTGTGAACGCTGGCTCTGACATTGCACTACGATGCCGCTGGGTTCATGGGTCAGACGCACGGCGGAGTCTGTTTTGTTGACGTGCTGACCACCCGCCCCGCTGGCCCGGTAAGTGTCCACCCGGACATCACTCATATCCAGGTCGATTTCAATTTCATCATCCACTTCTGGGGAAACAAATACAGAGGCAAAGGAGGTATGTCGGCGATTTCCTGAATCAAAGGGTGATTTTCTGACCAGCCTGTGGACCCCGATTTCGGTTCTGAGCCAGCCAAACGCAAATTCACCTTCAAAGTGCAGGGTCGCACTTTTTATCCCCGCCACTTCGCCACCTGACACTTCAACCAGTTCAGTTT
>RFVC01000009.1 GCA_009922595.1 Gammaproteobacteria bacterium
GGATTGAAAATCCTCGTGTCGGTGGTTCGATTCCGCCCCTGGGCACCATCCTTTCTCAATTGCTTCGATTTAGACTCCTCAATGACAGCGCTTCTCGCTGCAAAATCCTCGTGTCATTCCGCAACAACCCACAGGTTTCGAAAGGCTTTTCTTGGAAAAATCAAGGGGTCAGAGTCATTGATTCCTATACTTCTTAATAGAATCGCCTCCAGTACCACTTTTATGGAATTTCAAGAACTCTGATCCCTTGATTTCTTAGGAATTGTTATTTTATGAGCGCCCCAACTTAATAGTTGTATTTACATATATTTCATGTACTCTCCCTTTGGCATTATTACATTTATCTTTTCACACAAATTCATAAATTAAAGAGAAGAATTATGAACCCTGCATTACCTGCTATTGATGACACGCCAGTATGGGATGTCATGTTGAGTGTTTTCAAATCCCAGGCAATTACCATAGCACTGGAACTCGATGTTTTTGAAGGTCTGAAAGATCCTGCCAGCCTAGATGAGCTTTCAGAAAAACTAGCTTACTCACCACGTGGAATGAAAGCCTTATTGCCAATGCTTAAAATGCAGGGGTTTCTGGATAAGCATAAAGGGGTTTACCACCTTAATAATCTGTCTCGCGCGTATATGCTCAAGGAAAGCCCATATTACTGGGGACCATTTTTTAGCCGACGAGCAGAAACACTGCCGAATTACAAAATGATTCTGGAAAACATCAGAGATGGCGAAACAGTTGAGGCCAGAGGGTCTGCTGATGGCTGGGAGTCCGGACAGATGGATCCGGAACTTGCAAAAACAGTGACCGACTTTATGCACTCCCATTCCATTACCTCAGCAGTAGGCCTTACTCATACCTGCGACTTTTCCGGTGTTGAAAAGCTGCTTGATGTAGGTGGTGGTTCAGGCTGCTATGCCTCAGCACTGGCAAATCACTATCCTGATATGCAGTGTACAATTATGGATCTAGCGCAGGTATGTGATGTAGCAAAAGACTATATAGAGAAAGCCGGCGTTTCTGACCGTGTAAATACCAAAGCCGTAGATATGTTCAGGGAAGCTTGGCCCGAAGGCTATAACGCTCATTTTTACTCCAATATTTTTCATGACTGGAGTATAGAAACCTGCGAAGAGCTGGCGCAAAAAAGTTATGACGCCCTTGCACCAGGTGGCCGGATTTGCCTCCAGGAAATACTTTTCGAGGAAGACGGCGACGGCCCTTTTCCCGCAGCGGCTTTTTCCTTTTTCATGACGCAGGGAACCAAGGGACAGCAATATACACTGAATGAATTGGAATCCATTTTGTCAAAAGCAGGGTTTAAAAATATTAGCGCACAACGATCCTACGGCTATTATTCGCTCGTTACTGCTTACAAAATATAATCTGGCCTAATTCACTTCAACATATTTAAGCGATATTGGCATTACTGCAACACTTCTACATTCAAAGCGGCTTCTAATCATCCTGATTAAGGTCGCTTTTTTTCCATTCTCTTATAAGCTTATCGACATAACGAAGGAACTCAATTCTCATCAAATCTGATCTGTACGCTTCCATCAGCAGTGACTTCATATCGATTACCTTCATGACAGGAATATTCCTGAATACTAAATCCCGCAGGTGCACGGGCATAATGTTTAATCGTTTCCCATGGCTCATAGAATGCGATTGGGTCATTCAATGTAACAGCCACTTCCAAATAATCCGGAGTCAGTTTTTCTATAGACATGGTAACTTCCAGCTGACTGCTATGTGGAACACCTGTTGTGTCTATCAAAGTATCTGCTTTCATCGATATTGTTCGTGTTTCCAGTACGTTACCGTTCCATTTACCCGTGGTATAGCCGTTATAACTCAGCTCAAGAGGTTCTGGTTGCGGACGCTCATCAAGGTAAATTCGAATCGTAGATTCATACCATTCAGCATACCAATTAATCTGATGCTCTGATTGGAGTATTTCGCCGGGATAAACCATGCCCAGAAAACGTGGAAAACCCGGGGGTATACACAACGCCGTTGGATCATTGGTAGATATTCCAGCCTCAGCATTCGCCAGTCGTTCTTCCCAGCGCGCCATGTATTCAGGCCGCAATGGAGGTGATTGTTCAGTTCGAGCCACAGTACTATCAAAATGAATACCACCATTAGCATTAACCCAAATACCGTTAAGGTTCCTGGCAATTTCGGATGTCATTGGCACAGGATCCGGACGTGGGATATCAAAAATTGTAGTGGAGCGTTCTACTTCAATAGTATCTGAGTCAACGAACTTATAACTCATAAAACGCCCACCCGGTTTTCCATTCGTCAGCGGGTGAATTTCAACAGTAATTCGATCACCTGGTTTAAAAGAGTCAGCATTCCATCCTCTTCTGGAAAGCATGTTTTTAGGACCATGTTCAAGCTGCCAAATTGTCTTCACGCCATTCTCGTCAACAACTTCAAGGTCAACGAAAGTATGAGGATTGGTCCAATGGAATGCCGCCACAGAACCAGTTATTGTTCGTGGGTTATTTGCATCAAACATGCTAAATGAATGATGTGCTTGTGCCAGTGGTGGTACCAGCAGTACAAACACGATTAAAAGGATAAAATTATGTTCTTTAGAATTCTTCATTTTCAGTCCATACCAGGTAATGACTGGTTATCTGTATAGATGCAATTTGCCTCTCGAACATCAGATCTCAATACCCTGTCACGAAATTTTACGTGTTTCCATTCCCCTTCCCAGTGCTCAGGGTCAGTAAAAGTAAATTCTATTGCCAGTGTATTGCCATCATTGATCATCTGATAACGTTCAACAATTTTCAGTTGTGTTCCGGCCGGGACGCCTGCCTGAATCAAATGATTCTCACCAATAAAGCCAGTTGTTTCGACCACCAATTCATCATCTTCCCAGTGCCCCAATGACTCGCCATGCCAGTTCCGATCAACAGCGTCATCTGGCAAACGTTCTCTGCCATCCAGAAAAATCACGCGATAATCATTGTTCAATCGAGAAACCATATATATGGCTGTTGGGAACTGGATCATCATCAATGAGCCGTACCGCGTCATAAAACGGGGCATACCCGGGGGATAGCATAAAGCGGTGGGGTCGCCGAAACGTTCGCCTTTTTCACTGGCTTCAATGTATTGATCTAGATAAGCCTGGGCCTTTGCTGTCAATTTAGGCTTTGGTTTGAATTCGAATGAGCCATAATTTGCGCGCCATTCATCCTCACCACGAAATTGCCAGACTCCGGTCAAATCAAAAGCCGCAGGTGGGCGTTCCTTAGCCAGATTATCAGGGTCAAGCGCTCCAGACATTAAGCCTGTAGCAGTACTGTCACCAGCAGCAAGGCCATTAGAAACTATAGGTAGATTCGCTGGCCGGGTTTTCTCTTCACGCTCCTGCCAGGTTTCACCTTCCGGGGGCGGTGTCCACGCCAGCAAAGCCGGGTAAACAAGACGCTGGGTTTCAACGGGCGCCTCCATGTTATAGGCAACGCCATCTGCCCCAATCATTCCTTCGATCAAGCCTCCCGGCCTGCCAGATCTCAAGGGGTACATCTTTACTGTAATAGTGTCGCCTACTGAAACAGAATTTCTGGTGAAGCCCATGGCTTGCATGCCAGCAATACTCTGTCCTTCTATATTCCACTCCTCAATTACCCCTCCCTCATTTTCAATATCCATAGTCAGGATCATATGAGGGTTTCTCATTATAAACTGCGTTACGACCCCGGTTTTGGTAACAGTTGCTGAGTTATCAAAAACCACCGCGGAATGATGAGCCAAACCTAACTGACCAAATAATATGGTGATTCCAAGAATAAGAAATTTGATGGATTTATTCATGCCAGCCCTCATAATTATATATGTATTTACAACTATTATGGCAAAAAGATATAGTATATATACAAGATTGTCCATTCACTTGTAGCAAATCGTTGAAAATAGAGTTATGCTTGCCAAAATTGTAGTTGTAAATACAACATTTTATTACAATAAAAATGAAGGGAGAGAGGATCAATTATGAAAAAGCAATTCTATAAATCTGCATTGGCAGTATTTATAAGTGGCATATCAACCTCAACAGCATATGCGCAGTCCACACTTGAAGAAATAACTGTGACGGCACAACGCAGAGCTGAAGACCTTCAGTCGGTTCCTGTCGCTGTGACCACATTCAATCCGGAAGAACTTGACCGTCTGGGCGTAACAGATCCTCAGCAAATGGCGGATTTTATACCGAATGTAAGTATTGGTGATGGTACCGGGCGCGCCAATGTAGGAGCACAGTTTTCCATTCGCGGTGTCAATGAGGCCCGAATCTCACCGGTTCTCGATCCCGCAGTAGGTATTTATATTGATGAAGTCTATTACGGTCGGCCTATTACCAATTTCCTGCGTTTGCTTGATGTGCAGGCAGTGGAGGTTCTGCGCGGTCCCCAGGGTACCTTGTTCGGCAAAAACTCCACTGGTGGCGCAATTGTTTATGCAACCAACAAACCGGATGTCAACGCCGGCCTGAATGGTTATGTTAAAGGCGGTATTGGCGAATTCTCTCGCGGTAATTTAAGAACAGCCGTGAATATTCCTCTCTCCGATACTGTTGCTGCTCGCTTGTCTTATGCGCATATGGAACGTGATGGGTGGCTGGATAGAATTTCAGACGGGGTTGCATTGGGTGCCGATGACACAGATTTTTTCTCTGCAAAGTTACGCATTCAGCCTAATGACAAACTGACAGTAGATGTTGGCTTTGATTACACAGAATCCAGTTCAAATGGAGGGGCCAGTAAATTAATTGATTACTTCGGCAACAACGGTGGATTTGATGATCCATCCACTGCGGGCATAGAAGGGGATGTAACGCCACCGGTTTTTACTCCCGGTATTTCTAATATTGCAGCTTATAACACTTTGTTCCCTGCGGGCACACCGGAGCATTATGCACCGACAATTCCGCTCGACCTTTATAAAATTACAGGTGCAGGCCCTATAGGTGGCACCGATGCCGAAAGCACCGGTTTTACCATGGCCATTAGCTACGACATTTCAGATACCATGAATTTCAAATCGATTACCGGTTATCGGGATATGGAAACGCTGGAGAACAGGGAATCAGATGAAAGTCTTTTTGCACAGTCCTATTTTGACAGCAAAACACTGGATAACAGTGATTTTTGGTCCCAGGAATTTCAGCTTAATGGCACCGCTTTTGATGATCGTTTGAATTATGTTGTAGGCGCATATATCTCTGAGGAAGAACCTACATTAAGGCAGCTCACCAACAAGGACTACCGTGGAACAGATCTGTTTGGCACCCTGGAATTCCGTGGTACCAGGGCGCAACTTACCAAGAGCAGCGGCATTTTTGCACAGGGGGACTGGATGTTAAGCGACACCCTGACTCTCACTCTCGGGGTTCGCTCGGTCAAAGACAGGAAAAGCTTCAGTACCTTTAATCAAGGTGTTTTTGATGAGGCACTGGACCAGCGTCTTTTCGAAATATGGGCTATTGACCCCAACGGTCCCGACGATAACAGTAATTATCCTGACCTCGATCCGCGACCTGGTCCTAATGTACTCTATCCAAATGGCGATCGAGATACATACGGGAATTGTACAGAAGCCAGTCCATGCTTCATGTCGGGACGCAGTATAGTAGGTACTGAAGCTGAAGCGACCGTAAGTGGAAGGGATACATTCACGACGGTTACGCCACGTATCGCACTGGAATGGCAGGCACGGGACAACATGATGTTTTATGCCTCGGCGACAAAAGGCTTTAAATCCGGCGGCACCAATGACACCGTTGCAGATATCAATACCCCTTTCCAACCTGAAGAACTCTGGAATTATGAGCTGGGGACACGTTTTCAGTCAGAAGACGGACGGATCAGGGCTAACATTACTGTTTTTCAAATGGATTATTCAGATAAACAATTGACGGTGACAGCTGATGAACGTTGTAACCGTCGCTGCACCATCAATGTCGGTGACGCCACTATTTCAGGGATTGAAATAGAAGCTATAGCATTGTTGGCTGACAACCTCAGATTAAATCTGGGCTATGGCGGACTTGATGCAGAATGGGATTCATATAGTCAATTTGCAGGCGTGGAAAAAGATTCTCCTTTCAGTCGTGCACCAGAACATTCTTTTACTGCGGGACTGCGCCATAACTGGGATCTTGATATGGGTGGCAGCCTTGTCAGTTCCGTTAATTATTCTTACAAGGATGATCAGCAAAGCAGTGGACAAGATTCAACAACCCTCACGATTCCTTCTTATCATCTTGTCACAGCTCGTATCGCTTATGTTTCTCCGGAGGGCAACTGGGAAGCCTCATTATTTTGCACCAACTGTACCGATGAAGAATACATTACAGGTGGTGCTGCATGGGGTGGTTCTACAGCAGGCAGCGGGTTTTCATACAAACCTGTTAATCATCCAGCTTATATCGATTCCGACCCCAACGTAGGCGACCAGAATCCAAGAAGCAACGCCCCCCCTGGAATTACGTTGGTCAATATTGGCGCGCCACGAATGATAGGCATGGATTTCAGTTATTCATTCTGACCAATAATCAAAGAATCAAAAGGCCCGTCATCCGGCGGGCCTTTTTATATTTGGAAAATAGTTCTCACCAAAGACTGAAGGATTTAGAGCTGCCTTTTTCCAATAGTTACGATTCTGTTAATGCAGGAAAATGCTACCATTAACACCACTATCAATACGTCATCATGGTTGCAGGAATGCCATTTTATAAGTATTTTTTAAACACCAAACTATTTATTACATTGTATACAAGTAATGCTATTAGCCATTTTTATTCCAAATCAGGTAAGAATAATTTATGTCTAAAAATCTTGAATTAAGAAAGCTTCTAACTTACCAGCTAGTGGCATTATCCCGTGAAATAAGTTATTTCAACCAGCGCTCCGTCAATCCAACAAAAGACCTGAATATTCCTGAAATGAGGATACTGGGTCTTCTGCATACATTAGGCCGAAGCAACCAAAAGGAATTCATAAAGAACTCTTTACGCGGTGATCCGGGAAATATAAGTCGCTATATAAAAGGCCTGGAAAAAAAAGGCTACTTGAAATCAGTAAAAGATAAAGTTGATAAGCGGATAAAATGGCTTAGCCCAACTGCAAAGGGAAGAAAGGCTGCTGAAAAATATATCCAACAGCGATATTTTCATAACAATGAATTAACTGCCGAATTTACCAAAGCTGAATTAGTCCAATTTGAAAAATTTATCAAGAAAACAGCTTTATTTTATGAAAACAAACAAGGCCGATAACACTTTTCCATAACTGCAAAGACACTTTATTACCCATGAAAAGCTAAAGAAACAGGGTCAGCGAAATCAAGGGGTCTGAGTCAATGATTCCTATACTTCTTAATAGAATCATCTCCAGTACAACTTTTATGAGATTTCAAGAACTCTGATCCCTTGATTTCATTTGATTCTAATTATTGCGAATTTAATAACACACTTCTAAGCACAATCTGATTTCACAATTATAACGGACTGAATTAATTGTAGAATCAGCGAACACGTCATTTGAAAATCCTCGTGTCGGTGGTTCGATTCCGCCCCTGGGCACCACCAATAACAAAAGCCTCGCATTGCGAGGTTTTTTTTGTGCGTCTGCATAAGGCGAGGATGAGAGCCAGCAATTGGTTCGCCAAACAGCCAGACAGGCTGTTTGGATGATTCCGCCCAAGAGCTTCATTTCCTGACGACGCAGTGGGTGAAAGAAAACTCGCCGTTTGCGATGCATAAGGACTTTATTTACTTGTATGAATTGAAAACCTTATTCAAATGAAAATATATCCTCTTCCTCATCGGGTTTTTTCATTTCCTGTTCATGGAACCGCTTCCAGTTCTCAGCCCATGGCCGACCATAAATATCGGGAACAACAACATTAATCGTTTCCCCGGGAGCCGCAGGCGTAGGTTGCCCCTCTAGATTAAAAATCGATTGCACACATTCGATGAACTGGTAAGGCGCACCCTCTAACAGGCTGCTCTGTTTTTCAAGATTGCGCACTATCCTGATCGGTTCTACCAGGGCCTCCGGATCATAGAAAACGGCTTCATGATTAAGGCCATAAATCTCGCCCTCTGGGTTTCTATTCGCTGTGTATATTTCTATAACCTGCAGCTTGCTTGAAAACTCCATGCCGCCATGAACCTTCCATCCCTGGATATTGGATGTCCAGGTGATGAGAACTTCCTCGTCCCAGAAACCAATCGTCTCCCCATACCACTGCGGCACATCAGCACCGAGCCTGGGCACCAGGCCTTCCATATTGAATTCACGGCCAACATGAATATTGGTAATAAAGTTATTGGCATCACCGGCAAGGAGCTGCACCAGTTCCGGTGTAACCAGCACCTGGTGAGGTTGGTTGGTCACGCCATGGTAATGAAAACGGCGCATGAAACCCTCTGGCCAGCAAAACTGTGCTGGCCATTGCGCTACGTTGGTATTGCCATGGTGATAGGCTTCCTGCACAAAGCGAGTCTGGTATTCCTCGGTCATTAAGGAAAGAACGGTAGGCACCTGGCTCCAGAAAAGTTCGGCATACCAGTTCTGGCCACGCGGCCACACGTAGCGGCCATTCCAGTCAGACGGTACCGTGGCATAGGTATGTTGAGTCGGACCACCACGGTATTTCGCTTCTTCCATGAGAACGTTGTAGTGATCCATGGCGTTAGCAAAAGAATAAGGGCTTACCATGGCCGCCCTTGGATAATCCCTGTCACAGTAACCCCAAGCAGCAGATGCTGGCGGATCGTCTCCAATCAGCAATCCAGACCACTGGGCCTGGATTGCTTCAGAACTGTTGCAACGAAAATATCGCGGGTCACTCCATAATTCCCGGTCAGCGTAGAAATCGTTTGAGGTAAAGAGGTCAACTGGTAATGGCTCAATTCCCTCAGGAACACTGCCATCCAGTGCGGTTGCATGAATCATACCCATGCCGACACCACCGGCCCCCAATGTCCCGATTCTGAAGGGTCCCACCATCCAGTATTGCTCAGGATAGTTCTCCAGTTCCGCAGGAGGATAGGCTTCAAGTAACTCGGCAGGGGTTCTCTGGCTCCCCGGGATGGCGGGTACCAAAGGTGCGCCACGGCCATTGCTGGGAAAGCCTGGATCAGCAACCTGTTGAGCTGAGACATCCAGAATGTGCAGACATGCCAAGATGACAACGATGATTCTCATGCTTACCCCCCGGTAATATGTCATTGTCTAAACGACAATGAACATCTTCTAAAAGATCTAATGTAGTGTAATATCGTCCATCACCAACTCAAGATGTCGATCTGAGTATAAGTACAATAAAGAATAAAGCGAAGACCGAGGGGGGAGTTCAGCGTGTTTAAAAAACTGGTACTGGTAATATTTACAGCGGGCATTGTTAACCAGGTGTCCGCGCAAATCGTCGAGGATGTTATCGCTGATGCCATATCAGCACTAGGCAATGCCCAATCGGTGCTGTTAACCGGCTCAGCAAAATATGTCGCCTTTCAGCAATGCGGCGCTAATGGCGCGGACAGAAGATGCGAAGGCACCCATGATCCTATGCGGGTCATCACTGATTACGAAAGAGTTGTGGACCTTAACTCCCCTGCCATGCGGCACCAGGGCAACACCATGAACATAGGTCCAGGCGGCTCCACCACTATAAGCCCGGGCACATTTTTCCAGAGCATCACCAGTGATCAGGCAGACCTTTCATCATCATGGGGCGGGTCAATTGAGTTTTACATTACTCCCTGGGGCTTTCTGAAAGGCGCCTCTGTAAGTGAAACAACGTCGAATCGCCGAACCATCAACGGTAAAACCTATACCGTGTTGAGCTGGAGCCCTGACGTTACAGCTCCTTCAGGAGCAAACTATGTCGTCAATGGCTACATCAATGATGAAAACCTTCTTGAGCGTGTCGAGACATGGCTTGAAGACAACATCATGGGTGACATGCATATCGTTGCCAGCTATAGCGGCTGGCGTGACTTTGGAGGATTTATTGCACCCACCGCAATAGAGCAAACACGGGGCGGGTGGCCCTTTTTTGAGGTAGCTGTCGTAAATGCCCAGGCCAACATGAGCGATGTTGCCTCCCTGCTTCCAGCACCCGAATCCGGAGGTGGCGGTGGTTTCGGCGGTGGTCGTGATTTCACTGTTGCAGTTGAAGATCTGGGCAACGACCTCTACCGCTTTAACACTGGTCCCGGCGGCTACGATTCACTGATATACGAATTTGAAGACCACATCATGATGTTTGAAGCCGGTGCCAGTCATGAAGTAGTGGCGGCTTACCTAGAAGAAATTCATCGTATGTTTCCCGGCAAACCGATTCGCTACATCATGAACACCCATCCACATTCTGATCATACGGCAGGCCTGCCTGTGGTGGTTGCTGAAGGGGCCACTGTCATCACCCATGAAAACAATCGTGAGTTTTTTGAACGGGCACTTAACACACCCCGTACACTCCTGAATGATGCACTGGCGCGAAACCCACAGAAGGTCTGGGTTGAGGGTACAGGCACGAAGGCTGCTTATACTGACGGTGACCACACGGTGGAGCTCTACCATATTTACCCGGCACCGCATTCGAACGGTCTGCTGGTCGCTTTCTTCCCTGAAGAAAGAGTGCTGTTCCAGGGAGACTTTTCTCTGCCTCAGCCTGGTGAGCGGGGTAACGACCATGTTCAGGCCCTGGTACCGGCACTGATCAAGCTGGGAGTCACCGAGTTCGATCGTTACATCAATGTCCACGCCAGCGCAGAGCCGCAGACCAAAGACCAGCTGTGGGCTGCTGCAGGTCGTTAATAGGCCGGCACTTAAGGCTGAAGGTCAGTGAAATCAGAGAATCACTGGCCTTCAGTAATCATTCTTTGACTTGTTTTTCCAATCTCTGTTTTGAATAGCTCTGGGCAGTGATGCCATCCTTACCACATCAAAGGACTCACTATATGACAAGTCCCTACAGTTCCAAGTTAAAGTGCCTGTCACTGTTTTTTCTTGGCCTGTTTGCCTGCTACGTTAACGCCCAGAAACCCAACTGGATACCCGTTGCGGAGTTGCTGCTTGGCAGCATGGGTAGCGCAGACCCGGACAAGATGGCTGAAGTTATGAATCGCTGCACAGCCCTGAACATGACCTTGTCCGCGTTAACATCAAATGAATCAGCAGAGATTTCACAGGGCTATGAAAACCAGGCCCTGAGACTCATCCAGAACGGCATCATGATTGAAATGAACTCAGAAAAGGAACGAACAGGAATTGAGCCGAACCTTGAGCAGGTCTCAGACCTGGCTGTCAGTGATGTGAAGGAAATGCTCGGCACTTACAACACCTGGATGGACGAAAATTTTGCCGAGGACGGCTCATACTTCAGCAATGATCTCGAAATTGAGATGAAGAGTTGTGAGCTTGCCACCAAGATAGTCATGCACAGACCATAATTCTCCTCACGCATTTCCTCAAAAAATTTTTGGGCTGACCAGGCTGGTCAAATATATTTTTTCATGACATTCTTGAGGGCATTAATTACTCTGCCTGTATCAGGGGAAAATCATGGCTAAAAAACTGCTAGGCACTGTCTTTCTATCGACTTTACTTTACCTATTTTCACTTGAAATTTTTGCGCATCATTCTGTGGCTATTTACGACGCAGAAAACCCACTTCAACTTACGGGCAAAGTCGTGGAATGGCAGTTCACCAATCCTCATGTCTTTATTCTTTTATCCGTAGAGGATGACCAGGGCAAGGAGGTGACGTGGAATCTTGAAGGCTCCAATACGTCATTAATGCTTCGCAGAGGATGGCGCCCGGATACGTTAGTCCCCGGCGATGAAATCATTGTGCGTTTTAATCCACTGCATAGCGGTGCGCCCGGCGGCAACTTCAGGGAAGTATTCAACCCTGACGGCACAGCTTTTGATCCCTCCTCTAAACGCTAATATTAAGAAACAAGAATATGAATATATTCAACAGGACGTTTTTTTTCTCAGTACTTGTTTTTCTCCAGACTGCCTGCACGCAGAGCAATGAAATAACTGGCCAAGAGACTGCCATTCAATATCCTGACTGGAGCGGACAATGGTCACGCATAGGCAGTCTTAACTGGGAGCCGGAAGGTTATGCCGTGGCCGGTCCGCCACCGCTGACGCCTGAGTACCAGGCCAGGAGAGAAGAATTCCAGAGTCAGAGAGACCAGGGCATGCTGGTAGGCGACCCGCCGGCAAACTGTTTGCCGCCGGGAATGCCAAGAGTGATGACCATGTCATTTCCCTTTGAATTGGTTATTACTCCGAACACGACTTACATCCTCGCTGACTGGGAGAGTGCTGTCAGGAGAATCTTCACTGATGGAAGAGACTGGCCGGATTACATGCTGCCTGAATTCAATGGCTACTCAATCGGGCAGTGGCACGATGAAAATGACGACGGAGTTTATGACATGCTTTCCGTAGAAACCCGCGCTATCAAGGGACCTCGTTCTTTTGATTCAACCGCCGTCGTTGCACATGACAACAACCAGACCGTTGTCTTAGAGGAATTCCGCCGCATTGATGAAGAAACGCTGGAAGACAAGATCACAACAATTGATGACGCCCTCACCGGACCATGGACCGTCCAGCGCCGTTACAGTCACACCCCTTTTTCTCAAGATATACTCTGGGTGGAATATGTCTGCGCCGAAGGCAACCGTCATTTAAACCTGGGAGAAGAGTGGTACTTCATTAACAAGGAAGAGGGAACATTGGAACCCACCCGTGATGGGCAGCCCAGGATGGTGCCAGTTTACGACTGACATTCAGGCAAAACGGCCAGCTGCACCTAGATAGATTGCCAATCGAAGGCCCTATCCCCAATCGCGAAGAAAAACGGGTTGAGAATATCTTCCTTCTGGTTGTAACGGTATATATTGAAATCGGCATCTGTCAGAAGGCCGCCGGCAGCCTCCAGGATGGCCTGTGCAGCGCCAGTATCCCACTCTGAAGTCAGTGCCAGGCGCGGATAGATATCCGCCTTGCCCTCCGCCACCAGGCAAATTTTGAGGGAACTACCCATACTTAGAAGTTCCATTTGCGGAAATCTCTCTGCCGCTCTCTCGAGCCATGCTTCCAGATCCTCACCCTTGTGACTGCGGCTGGCGACAACGGAGACCGTATGCTGGTCCTCCTGGATAGCAGCAGTCTGTATTGCTTCCCGCTTACCGTTCTCCTCTTTCCAGGCCCCTTCAGGGCTGCCTGTGTAACCGATATCCAGTACGGGCACATAGACAACCCCCAGTACGGGTCTGCCATTGTCGATTAAGGCGATATTGACGGTGAATTCACCGTTCCGGTTGATAAATTCCTTGGTTCCATCAAGTGGGTCCACCAGCCAATAGGTTTGCCAGCTTTGTCGCTGCTCCCAGGAAATCGCCTTGGATTCCTCTGAGAGTATGGGAAGTGCGGGGGTCAGTTCCTGCAGTGCATCAACTATAATACGGTGCGCCGCAAGATCGGCTTCCGTTAGCGGAGAATCATTCTCCTTGGTCGTAACATCAAGCTTAGCTTCCCTGCCGTAGATCTCCAGGATGGCAGCACCTGCCTGCCTGGCAATTGCATTTACTTCAGTAAGCAGCGCCTGATAATTCATAAAGTCTTGAAGTAATAAAAGGGTTAACTCCATTATAATGCAATTTCCCTGAACTACTTACCCGCACTAGAAATGGTTAACTGGTCATCAATAGATACGGTTTTGCTCGACATGGATGGCACCTTGCTTGACTTGAGCTTTGATAATTATTTCTGGCTTGAATACCTGCCACAGAAGGTAGCCGCACATCGGGACATTGAGATAACTGAAGCTTTTAATATGGTTCGGACTCTGTCTAATGCCACCTATGGCAGCCTGCTCTGGTACTGCCTTGACCACTGGTCGGAGCAGTTAAGTCTGGATGTTGAAGCACTGAAAAGGGAAGTCAGCCATCTCATCAAAATGCGTCCTCACTGCGCTGAGTTCCTGGCTTACCTGAAAGGGATGGAAAAACGCGTCATGCTGGTAACAAACGCCCACCCAAAAGCGCTGGCTATAAAGCTGGAGGCCTCCGGCCTGCACCATTATCTGGACGAAACCATCAGCTCACATGAATTCGACCTCGCGAAGGAAAACGATGGATTCTGGGAACGGCTGGTAGAACGTGAAGGAGTAGATTTAGCGAGATCCCTTTTCGTTGATGACAGCCTCCCGGTCCTGGAATGTGCCCATCGCAGCGGTATAGGAAAAACCATTCATGTTCTCCACCCTGACTCCGGAGAAGAACCCAAGGAGCCCGCACACTTTCCCGGCATCGTCCACCTGAATGAACTGATGGTTGCCTAATGCCTGCTCCCGATAACCAAGATGCTCAGGGGAAAGTCCGTCTGGACAAGTGGCTATGGGCTGCTCGGTTTTTTAAAACCCGTTCGATAGCCAAACAGGCGATAGAAGGTGGCAAGGTCCACTGCAATGGCAGTCGCAGCAAAAGCAGTCGAGAAATAGAAGTTGGTTATGAGCTGCAGATCCGTCAAGGCTGGGATGAACTTACCGTTGTCGTAAAAGCACTCTCAGATAAGCGCGGTAGTGCTCCCCAGGCCGCGCTGCTCTATGAGGAAACTCGCGAGAGTGCTGAAAAGCGAAAACTCGAGGCAAAAAAAAGAAAAAGTCTGCGCGCGGCAAACCCATTTTCAGAAGGCCGTCCAACCAAAAAAGACAGGCGCCAGATTCACCGCTTCAAGCGTAAAAGCGCCGAGGATAAGTAGCCGCAGCCTCTCCAAAATCAGCAGAGCTTACACAATTGTAATTATCCTGTTGCCTTCTTCTGTGGCATAATCCTCTGCCTCCGCTTTTCATGGGTGTTTTCTGCAGTAAATATCTAATATTATCAATAATTTACTGCTATTTTTGCCAGTCTAGAACTGGCTAAACCATGCATATAAAAATTAAAGATTTTCGGGAAACATGCTTTGTCGAAACAATTAAAGCAACGCCTGAGCCAACTCGCTGATTCTTCAGAAACAAACTGTCTCAAGAAGATCGGTCACGGCATAGAAAAGGAAAGCCTGCGCATAGACCCGGATGGACATATCGCACAGACGCCTCATCCATATGGACTGGGCTCACCTCTGACACACCCAAGCATCACTACTGACTTTTCCGAGGCTCTACTGGAATTCATCACACCGGTTTTTCACTCACCTGAGGAAAGCCTGAGCTTTCTTTCTGACCTGCATACCTTCATGTTTACCCAGTTGGACCGTGAAGAGCTTATCTGGACATCCAGCATGCCCTGCGTTCTGGATGATGATGACCTTATTCCACTGGCGCAGTATGGGACGTCCAACGTAGGAAAACTAAAAACGCTCTACAGGATGGGCCTCAGCTATCGTTATGGCAGGGCCATGCAAACAATTTCCGGCATACACTTTAATTTTTCACTGCCAGACAGCTTCTGGACGCTTTATAAAGATCTCGTCGGCACAGACATCAGCCTCAGGGACTTCAAGACGGAGCAGTATTTTAATCTCATTAGGAATTTCCGCCGCTATTCCTGGCTGCTGCTGTACCTGTTTGGTGCCTCTCCTGCAGTCTGCAAAAGTTTTTTAAGGGACAGGCCCAATCACGGTCTCGAAGCCTATGACCAGGGAACACTCTACCAGCCCTACGGTACCTGCCTGCGAATGGGCGATCTTGGTTACACCAGCAACGCCCAGGCGGGCCTAACCATCAGCTACAACAACCTTGATGAATATGCCCATGACCTGACCAGCGCCATCAAGACCCCCTACGCGCCCTACACAAAATTTGCCCCGGAAAACGGCGAATTCAAACAGCTCAACGACAGCATTCTGCAAATTGAAAACGAGTTTTACAGCACCATACGTCCCAAGCGTGAGGCTCCCTCCGGAAAACGACCGGTAAATGTGCTGAAGGAAGACGGCGTTGAATACATAGAAGTCAGGTGTCTCGACCTCAATCCATTCCTACCTGTCGGTATAGATGAGGAGCAGATCCAGTTTCTCAACAGTTTTCTTCTGTTCTGTCTGCTGCGCAGCAGTCCATCATCTGAAGAAGCTGAGTACAGGGAAATTGAGGGTAACCTGAAAACCGTGATCAACCGCGGCCGGGAGCCCGGCTTAGAGCTCGTCGAAAAAGGACGTTCAATTCCTCTGTTAGACTGGGCTACTGAAATACTCGAGGAAACACGCCAGATTGCAGGGCTGCTCGATGAGGTTCACCAGGATGATAGCCATTCCAGGGCAACCGATGCACAGCTGGAAAAGGTAAAAAACAGCGCGCTGACCCCCTCTGCTAGGGTAATCGAGCGCATGGATGATCTCAAAACTCCCTATTTTACCTTTGCCATGAACCAGTCGCTGGCAAACAGCGATTACTTTAGGTCGCTGGACCTGGATGAAAAAGTTATGACAGCGATGAAAGAAATGTCTGCAAAATCCAATCAAGACAGACAGGTCATAGAAAATGCCGAAGATATGGACTTTGAGTCTTACCTGGTAATAATGAATAACTCCTGAACCAAAGGAAACAGCAAAAAAAGAAGATGAACCCGACAATCAATCAGTTACTGCGAACCCGCCTGATATACCTTTATATATTCCTGTTTTGTGTCTCACTGCTGGGAATAGCAATGTACATGGAGCATGTCATGATGCTTGAGCCCTGCCCGCTCTGTATCATGCAGCGCGTGTTTTTCCTGGCAACCGGGATTGTCTCTCTTGTGGCCTTTATTCATAACCCGGTCGCCAGGGGCAAGGTTATCTATGGTGGGCTCACTGCCCTGCTGGCCGCCGGAGGCGGCGGTTTTGCCATTCGCCAGATTTACCTGCAGCACCTGCCCAAGGACGAGGTACCAGCCTGTGGACCCAGCGTAAGCTACATGATTGAAATGTTCCCGCTGAAAGATGTGCTGGCCGTGATGCTGACGGGAGACGGCAATTGCGCGGAAATTGCGTGGCAGGATCCGGTTATCGGCATGAGCATTCCCCAATGGAGCCTGGTCGGATTTGTGGGCCTGGCCGCGGTCTGTATCTACCAGGCGGTACGCAAGTAATTTCACTGCCGCCCGGCGCCAGGAAATTGAAGGCATCATCAGCCGCTGGAAGCAGAAGCGCAGTGCTCTTAACGACGACCTGGAAGAATCTCTTTACTCTGACCATGCCCTGCAGATCAAGGATCAGGATATTCCTATCGAGGAGTTTTGTGAATTCCTGATGTATTACATTTCAGCTGGGCACTTTGAAGTGTATGAAACACTACTGCATGAAAGTACTGAAGTGCTGGAAGCCAATCGCAAATTACTCGAAGAGATCTACCATAGCATAGAGACCACAAGTAACCTTGCGCTTTCATTTAATGAAAAGTACGTGGATGAGCTTGTACACAGTTCAGAGGACGAAGCCTTGCCAAAGGATCTGGAAAAGCTGGATAACGCACTCGCCATTCGGTTTGCGCTGGAAGATCAGCTGCTTGAAATTGTGAATTAGGGTCTGGCCCACTTTTAGCTTCTCTTCCAGCGGTGAAACCGTTCCAGGTAGGAATTTAGCCACTGGGGCGCATGCTTTTTGCGCCATTCACCTGCGGCAAATTTGCCGCTTTCCGACAGCGTGGGATAGATATGAATCGTTCCCATGATTTTTTTCAGTCCCAGATTGTGAGTCATCGCCAGGATGAACTCGTTGATCAGCTCGCCAGCGTGATAGCCAACGATCGTTGCACCCAGGATCCTGTCTTTGCCGGGGACTGTTAACACCTTTACAAAGCCACGGGCTTCGCTGTCTGCAATTGCCCTGTCTAGATCATTAATGTCATAGTGAGTCACCTCGAAAGGAATATCCTTCAGTAAGGCTTCCTTTTCGTTCAAGCCAACCCTGCCGACTTCTGGATCGGTAAAAGTTGCCCAAGGGACTACGTTGTAATTGACGCGGAATTTCCTGAACGAACCAAAGAGGCCGTTAATGGCAGCAAACCATGCCTGGTGTGATGACATGTGCGTGAACTGGTAGGGCCCTGCCACATCACCACAGGCAAAAATATTCGGATAAGTGGCCTGGAGGAACTCGTTTACATGAATAGTGCCGCTGGGATTCAAGCGGATGCCGAGCGACTTCAGCCCCAGGTTTTCTGTATTGGCTTTTCTGCCCAGGGCAATCAGCACGTGGCTGAAAGACAATTTTGTTTCCCGGCCGTCATGGGTGGCAATGGCATGGTGTTCACCATTTTCTGCATGGAATGATTTCAATTCATGCGTGGTGAGCACTTTAATATCTTCACGACGAAAGCTGGCCTCTACAAATTCTGACACTTCCTGGTCTTCACGCGGCAGCAGGTGTGTAGCCTTCTGCACTATGGTGACACTGGAGCCCAGCCGCGAAAAGGCCTGCGCCAGTTCACAGCCGATAGGACCACCTCCTGCAACCAGCAGTTTCTCGGGCAATTCCTCGAGCTCCCAGATTGAGTCCGAAGTCATGAATTGAATATCGTGAATTCCCGGTATATCAGGAACCAGTGGTCTCGCACCCGTCGCGATAACAATATTGCGCGTACTGATTTCGTTCCCGCTCACCTCCACTTTATAAGGGGAAACAATCCTAGCCTCCCCCTCGAGACAATCAACACCGAGTTGAGAATAACGTTCAACCGAATCATGAGGTTCTATAGCAGCAATGGCCTGCCTGACTCTGGCCATGACTTTTTTGAAATCTGTTTTTGCGCTTGCCTCCACCAGGCCAAATTCATCTGCCCGGGTAAACAGATGACTGACCGAGGCGCTGCGCAGCAGAGCCTTGCTGGGTACGCAGCCTGTATTCAGGCAGTCTCCTCCCATTTTCTGCTTCTCTACCAGCGTGACCCTGGCCTTGACCAGTGCAGCGATATAAGAAGTGACGAGCCCCGCTGAGCCTGCACCGATAACCACCATGTTGGTGTCAAAACTAGCCGGTTTTTTCCACTTACTCATTACTTTTCGAAAGCGGAAATAGTTGACTGCCCAGCGAGCTATCCATGGAAATATGGCCAGGGCGACGACCGCACGGATCACGCCAACATTAAAGACATCGGGCAGTGAGGTAGCCGCACCCAGTTCAGCACCGACATTGACGTAAAGCACGGTGCCGAAAAGCATCCCCAGTTGACTGACAAAGTAGAAAGCTGCCGCCGAGATTGGCGTGAGTGCCATCACGACATTGACCAGGAAGAAAGGAAAGGCCGGGATCATGCGCAGCGTGAAAAGATAATAAACGCCGTCCTTCTCAATTCCCTCGTTGATCACTCGCAGTGATCTGCCGAATTTTTTCTGCACCCAGTCACGCAGCAGGGTTCTTGAAATAAGAAAGGCAAGCGTGGCGCCAATGGTGCTGGCAAAGGAGACCATGATAAGCCCCCAAGCCAGACCGAATATGGCTCCACCGGCAATGGTCAAGATTGCTGCTGCCGGCAGAGACAGCGCTGCGACAAGCACATACAGGAAAAAGTAGGCCGCGCTGCTCTGCCAGAAATTCTCGTTCTTATAGGCAAGAATGGCGTCGCGCTGCTCCTGGAAATACTCGAGATTAAAAGATCTCTGAAGGTCCAGGGCAAAAAAAAGCACAATCAGCGAGGCAACGATTACCAGTAGAATTATTTTCTTGATATTCATTTCAGGTCTGCAGGATCTCTATTGACGCAGATTAATCCCGCGGGTTTTTCTTTATAGGTCACGCTATTGACCGTTAAAGTCCTAAAAACTTGCCATTGCTGCCAATTGTAGAAACTACAGGTCAGACGCGAGATGTTATATAGTGTCGGCCTCTATTAATCGGCCATTCCCAGTTCTTATGGTTTAACCGGGAATTTAGTGTAACGGAATTCAGGACCAAAGGCGTGTCTGACAATCGATACAACAGGCAATTCCCAGCAGCCAGGATGCGGCGTATGCGTGCTGATGATTTCAGCAGGAGACTCATGCGTGACACTGTCCTGACCCCCGACGACCTGATTTACCCGGTGTTCGTAATCGAAGGAAAAGGTTCTCGAGAGCCAGTACCTTCGATGCCCGGCGTGGAAAGACTTACCCTTGATGAGCTGGCTGTTGAAGCCAGGAAAACAGAGGTGCTTGGCATTCCTGCAATAGCCATCTTCCCGGTACCGAATGAAAGCACCAAGAGTGATGACGGCAAAGAGGCATTCAATTCTGATGGCCTGGCACAACGGGCAATCAAGACAATCAAGGATGCATGTCCAGGTCTAGGCGTCATTACTGACGTCGCGCTCGATCCATTCACCACCCATGGCCAGGACGGGATTATTGATGACAGGGGCTATGTCCTCAATGATGTTACGGTTGATACCCTGGTCAAGCAGGCGCTTTCCCATGCCAAGGCAGGCGCCGACATAGTTGCCCCCTCTGACATGATGGACGGCCGAATAGGCGCCATCAGGGAAATTCTGGAAAAAAGCGGCCATGTGAATACGCGAATCCTGGCATATTCAGCGAAATATGCTTCAGCTTTTTATGGCCCCTTCAGGGACGCCATTGGCTCTTCTGGCAACCTGGGCGGCGCCGGAAAGGAGACCTACCAGATGGATCCCGCCAACACCGATGAAGCCCTGCACGAAGTTGCCCTGGATCTCCAGGAAGGGGCCGACATGGTGATGGTGAAACCAGCTATGCCATACCTCGATATCATTCGCCGCGTCAAAGAAGAATTTGCTGTACCAACGTTTGCCTACCAGGTCAGCGGTGAGTACGCGATGCTTTGCGCTGCCTTTGATAAAGGCTGGCTTGAACCGGACAAAATTATCCTGGAAGCGCTCACGGGTATTAAGCGTGCAGGAGCAGACGGCATCCTGACCTACTTTGCCCTGCAGGCAGCTGAAAGAATCCAGGCCTGACAGGGTCTTCTTTGCCGAGATTTTGAAACAGCAAGCTTGAATACTGACGATTTGCCCTTATCATTACTCCACTGAACTACACTGTTTTTTTAACTCCAGATCCATTCCAAGGAAAACCTAATGAGCGAAAACCTCACCCATATAACGGATGCAAATTTTGAAGAAGAAGTACTGAATGCTGGCGACCCGGTCCTGGTTGATTTCTGGGCAGAATGGTGTGGTCCCTGCAAAATGATCGCTCCAGTCCTTGATGAAATTGCTGAGGAATATGCCGGCAAACTTAAAGTATGCAAACTTGATGTGGATGCCAACCCGGACACGGCGCCTAAATACAACGTAAAAGGTATTCCAACGCTGATCCTGTTCAAGAATGGAACAGCTGAAGCCAAAAAAGTTGGCGCACTTTCCAAGTCGCAACTCGCCGCATTTATTGACAGCACGATCTAAAACCCGTTTTGTCGAATCTGCTTAGGAGATATGCTCTCTGTTCATACAGGGAGCCTATCTGTCCCAAACCCTGTTTTCACCAGTCTTAGCAACAGCCTGAAAACCCTTATTTTTTCTGGACACTCCAAAAAAGGGGTGATAGATTACAGCTAATTGTCGCCATGACACCAATTCCAAGAGCAGTTTTCCAACTTTAAGACTTAAACTTAAGATCATAATTAGAACTAAACCCACAGTACTAACTACAACTACAAGAAAATTTTGAATTCCCGAAACGCCAAGCGTTTCAACCAAAAACCCTGAATCAAATAAAAAAATAAAATCCCAACGTGTCAGACAACTCCTGTCTGACTCTCAACTTTCAAACATCGTATTTTCAACATGAACCTTTCAGAACTTAAAACCAAACCTATATCCGAATTACTTGAAACCGCTCATGAAATGGGCCTCGATAATGTATCGAGAACCCGTAAGCAGGACGTTATCTTCCAGATGCTCAAGCGTCATGCCAAGAATGGTGAGGATATCTACGGCGATGGTGTTCTTGAAATTCTCCAGGATGGCTTTGGCTTTCTCAGATCAGCAGATTCTTCCTACCTGGCCGGTCCAGATGATATTTATGTATCTCCCAGCCAAATCAGGCGCTTTAGTTTAAGAACCGGTGACACTATCGCGGGCAAGATCAGGCCGCCCAAAGAAGGCGAGAGATATTTTGCCCTTCTGAAAGTAAACGAGATTAATTTTGCCAAACCTGAAAACGCCCGCCAGAAAATACTTTTTGAAAACCTGACGCCATTATTTCCAGAAGAACGTCTCGTACTCGAGGCCGGTAATGGCAGCACAGAAGATCTCAGTGCAAGGATCATCGACCTGATCGCCCCTATAGGTAAAGGTCAGCGCGGTCTGATCGTGTCACCACCGAAGGCAGGTAAAACACTTATCCTACAGAATATTGCACAGTCTATTACCCGCAACTCACCCGAGTGTCGTCTCATCGTACTGCTTATTGATGAGCGGCCCGAGGAAGTAACAGAAATGAAAAGGTCTGTCCGTGGAGAAGTCGTTGCCAGCACTTTCGATGAACCGCCTTCACGACATGTGCAAGTTGCCGAGATGGTAATTGAGAAAGCCAAACGCCTTGTTGAGCATAAGGAAGACTGCGTCATCTTGCTCGACTCGATGACTCGCCTTGCCCGCGCCTACAACACCATTATCCCTTCATCAGGCAAGGTCCTGACCGGCGGTGTTGACGCCCATGCACTGGAAAGACCAAAGCGTTTCTTTGGTGCTGCGCGTAACGTCGAGGAAGGCGGCAGCCTGACTATTATTTCCACCTGCCTTATTGAAACCGGCTCAAAGATGGACGAGGTGATCTACGAAGAATTCAAAGGTACGGGCAATATGGAGCTGCATCTTGACCGCAAGATGGCAGAAAAGCGCGTTTACCCCGCGATCAATGTTCGCCGCTCAGGTACCCGCCGCGAGGATCTGCTGATGTCGGAAGAAGAGCTGCAGCGAATCTGGATTCTGCGCAAGCTTCTGACTTCTATGGAAGATGTGCCAGCCACAGAATTCATTCTCGACAAGCTTAAGGACACAAAAACCAACGAAGAATTCTTCAATGCAATGAAACGCAAGTAGTCGTTCACTGCCTTGCTTGCCTGCACCAGAGACTGATCCATGTTCAGTGATTTACGCGACTTCATCCAGGCCCTGGAAAAAGCCGGCGAACTGAAACGCATTTCTGCGGAGGTTGATCCCCATCTCGAACTCACCGAGATTTGTGACCGAACGCTTAAAAAAAAGGGGCCCGCCCTGCTCTTTGAAAATCCAAAGGGATATTCCATTCCCGTGCTCGGCAATCTTTTTGGGACACCTAAACGAGTAGCCATGGCAATGGGACAGGAAGATGTTGAATCGCTTCGAGATGTGGGTAAGCTGCTGGCATTCCTAAAAGAACCCGAACCTCCTAACGGCTGGAAAGACCTGCTGGAAAAAGCACCCAAGTTCAAAAATGCCCTTTATCTTAACCCTAAGGAAGTCCGTAAACCGCCCTGCCAGGAAGTTGTCATTGAAGAAGATGGTGTTGACCTGAACAAACTGCCAATACAGACCTGCTGGCCAGGCGATGCCGGCCCACTGGTCACCTGGCCCCTCGTCATCACCAGGGGTCCCAATAAAGAACGTCAGAATCTCGGCATCTACAGGATGCAGTTACTGGGTAGAAACAAGCTCATCATGCGCTGGCTCGCCCATCGCGGCGGCGCGATTGATTTCAGGGAATGGAAAGAAACGCATCCAGGTGACCCCTTTCCTATATCCATTGCGATTGGTGCAGACCCCGCGACGATACTGGCTACAGTTACCCCTGTGCCCGATACACTATCCGAGTATGCCTTTGCCGGACTGCTAAGATCCGGCAAAACCGAAGTCACCAGGTCGCTGACAAATGACTTACAGGTCCCTGCCTCGGCAGAGTTTGTCCTTGAAGGCGTCATAGAACCGGATGAAATGGCCGAGGAAGGCCCTTTTGGCGATCACACCGGTTATTACAATGAAGTGGAAATGTTCCCGGTCTTCACGGTCAAAAAGATTACCCACCGTAAGGATCCGATCTACCACAGTACCTATACCGGCAGGCCGCCAGATGAACCTGCAATACTGGGTGTGGCACTCAACGAAGTATTTGTCCCGATACTGCAAAAACAGTTTCCGGAGATCATCGATTTCTACCTGCCGCCAGAAGGCTGCTCTTATCGCGTTGCCGTGGTCAGCATGAAGAAACAGTATGCCGGTCATGCCAAACGCGTCATGATGGGTATCTGGTCTTTCCTGCGCCAGTTTATGTATACGAAATTCATAATTGTTACTGACGGTGATGTGAATGTTCGTAACTGGGACGATGTGATCTGGGCGATGACAACACGAATGGATCCTGCCCGCGACTCGGTGATAGTTGAAAATACCCCTATCGACTATCTCGATTTTGCCTCACCGGTCTCCGGTCTCGGTTCAAAAATCGGCTTTGATGCCACCAATAAATTCCCTGCCGAAACCGACCGGGAATGGGGGACGCCTATTCAGATGTCGTCAGAGGTTGTACAAAAAATTGATGAGCTCTGGGGCGAACTCGGTATTGATTAGCCATCTGCTAATCAGGCATAGGTAATTCTGGCAATTTATGGTTCAGCTGCGCCATCGCTTTACCATAAAGTGCAGCACTCTGGGCATGCTCGCCCATATGATCCAGCAGCCGCGCCAGCTCTGCATTAGCCTCAGCGGATACGGCCATACTCTTGGAAAAGCGTAAAGCACTTTTAAAATATTCCCTGGCCTTACCCCAGAGACGATTGCGCAAACAAGCGCGCCCGAGACTTAACATCAATGTACTGTTGTTGGGTCGGGACTTGAGCCACTTTTCAAAGTGCACCAGCTGCTGACCTGGATCAGACGGATCTATATAACCGGCCAGCAATACCAACTGGTCACTCCACCTGCTTTTAAGAAAACTGACAGCAACTGCCATTGCTTCATCATGCCGGGAGAACTCCAGCAATTTTTCAATATAGACCAGGGTGGCGGATTCACTGCCGCGAATCTTTTTATCCGCATCATCCCATTTACGCATTAATACAGCCTGGCCTCCACTCTGCTCAGTAATTTTTTGCAGGGAGGAAGCAATAATTTTTTCTTTAAGACGCGCCAGGTCTTCACTGGAAATCACTTTAGCTTTCTCCATCGCGGGCAGCATCGCTTCCAGTTTTTCCCAGTCCTCTACTGACTGGTAGATAGTATTCAGCAAGCCAAGAACATAAGGACTGCCCGGCATTTCCTTGTCGAGGGCGAGGAGTATGGCAAGACTCTGCTCCACTTTTCCTGAGCGGTATTCAAGCAAGGCCTTGAGTGTCTTGATGCCGGGACTTGGATTACGCGCCTTAATACCAGCCTGTTCCAGGCAGTAATTCCAGGAAGCATCATCGCCGCGCTGCCAGGCCGCCAGGCTGGCCGCAAGATAATTGAACACGGGATTGTCAACGCGGTCTGCATTTTCCACCAGCAGTTTGTAGGCATCCTGCCAGTGACCAAGCAGCAGTTTATGCAAGCCGTTTTCACTGGCCATAGCGGCATTTTTACGAAGCCTGCCGCCTAACCAGGAATTTCCTCTGAACAGACCAACAGGGTTAATGAGCAGCAGAAAACGATAGAGGCCATAGAAAAGAGCAAACACCATCAGGAGCAGCAGCACCATGGCAACGAGCGTAGTTTCGACGGTCCAGGTACCGAAGGATATTAGGACAAAACCGGGATCATCCCCAAGGAGGATATATAGTCCCGCTCCGATCCCTAAGGCAACAAGACTGTAAATAAATGCTCTAACCATCACCGTCCTGGCTGCTAACGGATAGAATCTGCTGGAGTGCCGCCCTGGTTCTATTCAGTGGAGGCGGCTCAGACCTGATACGCTGCTGGCTTAAACTGTCGAGCGTCATCATGACAGCTGATTTTACAGAGGGATCACCAGAGAGATTGGCTTCTACGTTTTCACGTGCCTGGTTCAGGCTATCGGTGAAAATTTCCTGCTCACCGCCAATTAGCGCTGTCCTGGCCTGCTCGATCTGCAGCTGAATTGTTTGCATTACTGCGGCTTCCTGGCCCGGCGTCATCAGTGCCTGTAAAGGAGCATCCCTCCTCCTGACCACCAGGTAATTGTCGAGCGTATCGCCAACGCTCGACGTGAAACGTGAAAGCCAGCCCGGCTCTGCGTCAGGCTGACCAGACAGGCTAAGTGTTTCACCCGCCTGGATTTCTGTCTGTAGGTCATTGCTCACCTGGAGTGACGCCGCCTGCTCCGCTGCCGCCCCTAGGCGCAGATAGATTTCCCGTATATCTACCTCCGGCAGAAATCTTAAAGCAGCAAGCTCTCCTGCGAGGATTTCCCTGATGGAAAAAATTGAAGGGTCATCTATCTGCTCCAGTACATCATCTGCAGTGATAAAAAGTGCCTGGGCAGTCCGGATGTTATTTGAAACAACAAGATGCTGTTCTGCGAGTCTTAGCAGTGATGATGCCTCAGCAAGCAGCCATACCTGGCTTGCCCCGGGATTATTGTCATTGATTCTCAGACGGGTGCTGACCAGTTCGTTTTGCAATTGGTCCAGCTGTGCTGACTGCTCCTGCAGAAGTGCAGCACTTTCCTCTCTCGCAGTAACCAGCTGTGACTCCAGAGCCGATACTGTTTCCTGCAGTTGATTGATCTGCTGTGCCGCATTATTTTGTTCACTGGAGAAGGTGTTCTGTTGCTCAAACAAAACGTTTACTGCCTTGTTCTGCTCATAAACCATGTACCCAACGTATCCAACACAGGCCACGATGACGAGATTGAAGAGCAGGTCAGCAAGCATCCGCATGCGATTGCCTCCTTGTCCCTGCTTTTCAGCAGTGGTTGATTCTTTTTGTGTCTCTGTATCTTTAGCCATTGCTCTTGAGATGCTTTCGACGTTCAGAAGTTTTGTTCAAGACCCTGGATAATGCTGTCGTCATCAGCGCCTGTCATGGTAACAGTATTTTCAAATCCGGACTGAGCCGCGAGCGCGGCGATTCTTTCTGAGGAAACAAATAACGGAATGTCAGCCAGAGCGCAACTATCTCTTTCCAGCAAGCTCCCCAGGTTCTCAAGGGCTTCAGCGCTGGTCACAATAACGCCATCGGGGTTCTGCCTGGATAAAATAGCCTTAACTTCACCAGGCTCATAAGCCGGGCACTCCCGCCGGTAAATTTCCAGGTACTGAACATCAGCGTCTCGCTTAATGAGATCTGCAGCAAGCAGCTCGCGGCCTCCCACGCCCCGAATGATCAGCGCCTTTTTTCCCTCTATATTCTGCAGGGATTCCAGTGCCAGCATAGCCTCACTGCTCATTCTCTCTCGTGGATACTCTGCATTCAGACCAAAATCCTCCAGCACACCGGCGGTGGTTGGACCAACCGCATAAAGACTTATCTGTACTGGAAATTGAGGCCAGTAGTCATTTATCAGCGCCATGCCAAGTTTTGCCGCATTGGTACTGACAAAAAACAACAGGTCAAAATGGTCGAGGTTAAGTACCCTATCCTTAATCGTGGCATCCGGTTCCAGTGGCTCTATTGCCAGCATGGGAAGCGAGACCCCGATGGCGCCCCTGTCCTGGAGACTGGCTTGCAGTGATTCAAACTGTCCCTCGGGACGGGTCAGCCAGAATGTTTTACCTTCAAGCATGCACCGGCACCCTGTTACTCATCAGCCAGTGCTGAAAGGATTTCATCGGCTCCCTGTGCAAGAAGTTCCTCCGCAGCCGCCTCTCCGAGTGCAACGGCTTCACTCGAGGGACCGCTGACTTCAGTACGAAGCAGCCTTGAACCATCAGCTTCGCCCACCAGGCCCCTGATCTGCAGACCTTCTCCGTCACTTTGCAGCTGGGCAAGGCAGGCTATAGGCACCTGGCAGCCGCCGTTCAGGCGGGTGTTCATACCTCTTTCTGCATTCACACAACATCTGGTTTCGCTGTGTTCAAGCGGCTGCAGCAAAGCGAGGATGTCACTGTCGTTTTGCCTGCATTCAATACCCACTGCACCCTGTCCCCCAGCCGGCAGACATTGATCAACCGGGATAGTCGAAGTTATGCGATCCTTCATGTCGAGCCGGATAAGTCCTGCGGCAGCAAGTATGATGGCGTCATATTCACCCTCCTGAAGCTTTCTCAGGCGTGTGTTCACATTTCCTCTCAGGTTTTTAATCTTCAGGTCAGGACGAATTGCCCTGATCTGACACTGCCGCCTTAAACTGGAACTGCCAACGCAGGCGCCTTCCGGCAGATCTTCAAGCGATGAATAATTGTCGGATACAAAAGCATCCCTGAAGTCTTCCCTTTCACAAATGACCCCAAGCTGCAGCCCATCAGGGAACTCCATTGGGACATCCTTCATGGAATGCACGGCAATATCCGCTTTACCTTCCAGTATGGCGACTTCAAGTTCTTTCATAAAAAGCCCCTTGCCGCCAATTTTAGCCAGGGGGGCATCAAGGATTTGATCACCCCTGGTAGTCATGGGTAACAGCTCGACGGTAAGTTCGGGATGAAATTTCTGTAACTGGCGCTTTACAAATTCTGCCTGCCACATGGCCAGAGGGCTTTCACGAGTGGCGATTCGGACAAGATTTTTATTCATATTGCCTGGTTTTGCGACGACCCCTCTCTGCGATAGTTCAGGAGGCGCCTGGATATTCGGATTGGACGCTGCACGTCATTTACAGCACTCCAGTCTATTTTACGCTTTATCAATGCCGGCGCTACCCCATACAAGGCGCTGGTTGCTATAATCGCTGCTTCTTTTATCTCGTAACCTCTTGATTTAGCAACATGAGCCAGGACAAGACTCAAGACAAGCTCTGGGGCGGGCGGTTTTCTGAACCCACGGATACCTTTGTGGAGAGGTTCACTGCGTCTGTCACTTTTGACCAGAGGCTTTACCTGGCAGACATCCAGGGTTCCATCGCTCATGCCACCATGCTGGCAAAATCGGGCATTCTCACAGATCAGGAGTGCAGGCAAATCACCAAGGGCCTCGAAGCCATCAAGGCAGATATTGATGCCGGCAATTTCAACTGGTCGGTCAGTCTTGAAGATGTCCACATGAATATTGAAGCAGCCCTGACTGAAAAAATAGGTGGCACCGGCAAGAAACTACACACTGGCCGGTCCAGGAACGACCAGGTTGCGACCGATATCCGTCTCTACCTGCGCCAGGAAATTGATGACGTCTGTGCAGCGATCAGGGCGGTGCAGAAAGGCATTGTGAGCCTCGCAGAAAATGAAACAAATACAGTCATGCCAGGTTTCACTCACCTGCAAACTGCACAGCCCATCAGTTTTGCCCATCACCTGATGGCGTGGTTTGAGATGTTTCAGCGTGATCATGAAAGAATGCAGGACTGCCGCAAGAGGGTAAACGTGTCGCCCCTGGGCGCGGCTGCACTGGCAGGGACATCATTTCCTATTGACCGGGAAATGACTGCTGAGCTGCTTGGCTTTGACAAACCCGCCGCCAATTCGCTAGATGCCGTCAGTGATCGAGACTTCGCCATAGAGTTTTGTGCCGCTTCCAGCTTGCTGATGACGCATATGTCCCGTATTTCCGAAGAACTGGTCATCTGGACTTCTGCACAGTTCGATTTCATTGATTTGCCTGACCGGTTCTGCACCGGCTCATCCATCATGCCCCAGAAGAAAAATCCGGACGTTCCTGAACTGGTCCGTGGAAAATCAGGCAGGGTCGTTGGACATCTTATGTCACTGCTCACCCTGATGAAGTCCCAGCCGCTTGCCTATAACAAGGACAACCAGGAAGACAAGGAGCCCCTCTTTGACACCCTGGATACTGTAAAGGACAGCCTGAAAGCCTTCGCTGACATGATTCCTGCTATCAAGGCGAATCCTGGTAACATGCGCTCTGCCGCACTGAAGGGCTACTCTACTGCAACCGATCTGGCTGATTACCTAGTAAGAAGGGGAACCGCCTTCCGCGACGCCCACGAGGTCGTAGGCAAAGCAGTGGCTTACGGCATTGAGCAGGGCAAGGATCTGAGCGAACTCAGCCTTGAGGAATTGAGGAATTTTTCCCCTGATATCGAAAATGATGTTTTTGATATTCTGACGCTGGAAGGTTCACTGAACGCCAGGAACCATATCGGCGGCACTGCACCTGAACAGGTAAAAAAAGCCATCACGAAAGCCAAATCTCTGCTTTCATAAAAAATTTATATATAAAAGAAGACTCCCGTGAATCTTGATCCAGCCTACATTCAAGCCTTGATAATCCCCTGGAGTATCAAAATTATTACAGCCCTAGCCATTTTCATCATTGGCCGGATGATCGCCAAGTGGCTGACCCGCATGATCAGGAAGCTGATAGGCAAGTCAGGCCTGGATGAAGCCCTGGTCAAGTTCCTCGGCAGTATTATCTATACCGTTCTCCTGGTCGCTGTGATTCTAGCAGCGATAGACACGCTTGGTGTAAATGTGACTTCCTTGTTGGCAATTCTAGGCGCCGCCGGCCTGGCCGTTAGCCTGGCGCTGAAAGATTCGCTGTCCAACTTTGCAGCAGGAGTCATGATCATGATTTTCCGTCCCTTTAAGATCGGTGACTTTGTGACCGTGGGAGGTGTTTCAGGGGTGGTTGATGAAATTGGCTTATTCTGTGTGCTGATGCATACCGGCGACAACCAGCGCATTATTATCCCAAACTCCTCTGTCTATGGCGGCACCATTACGAACACCAGCGCTTTACCGACCCGCCGCATTGATCTCGTCATCGGAATTAGTTATGACGACAACATTGGCAATGCCAAACAGATTATCCAAGATGTCATTTACGCTGATGGCCGTATCCTTGATGACCCTGAACCCAAAATTGCCGTTTTGGAACTTGCCGACAGCAGCGTCAACCTTGCAATCAGGCCTTGGGTGAAAACCGAAGACTACTCGGCCGTTCGCTTTGATCTGACCGAAAATCTGAAGGTCAAGCTTGAAGAAGGCGGAATATCCATTCCCTTCCCACAAAGGAGCTTGCATATTTATAACGAGGACAAAGTCTAAATAGAGTCGTGGAAAATTTTCTTTCAAGGCTACTTGGATCTAGAAGGCCATCACTTTATCTTCATATTGGCCTGCCTAAAACAGGCACCAGTGCGATCCAGGGGCTTCTGTTTGACAACACAGAAGCCCTTGACTCAAGTGGGTATATCTATCCACGAGGAACAATCGGCGGGGATTCCGATTTTGCCTACGCCCATCACAATCTTGCACGAGCGGCATTCGAGAAAGATGCGCAGACCTGGGACAATTTCCAGGCAGAAATAAACTCCCTGAGGAAAAAAAAGATTCTGGTGTCTTCAGAAACATTTTCCAACTGCCGCCACATTGACCAGCTCGAGTTTATCGCCCAGTACCTGGAACCGTATAACACCAAAATTGTGGTCTACCTGCGCCGCCAGGATGACTTTCTACAGGCGCTCTACCAGACCATTATTGTATACGGTGATAAAACGATGCCCTTCGATGAGTTTTTCCAGGCCAAGCTCGAGGAACATGATTCCTTTAGGGCGATGGATTATTACTTCCTGGTAAATGATCTTTTTGCTAGCGTTTTCGGCAAGGATAGAATAATCCTGAAAGTTTATGAAAAATCCCAGTTACACCAGCGTAACCTCCTCAAAGATTTTTTGAAGACCGTGGGCTTTTCCACTACTCAGGATTTTGTCCTCGATGTTAAGAACACCAATCTTAGTTTTGATGCCCGCAGGCTCGACACTTATCGTCGGCTAAAAAAGGTGTTTCACGGGGAAGCCGAGTTCCTAAAGACAGCAAGACGCATCATCAGGGATAACAACAAGCGCCAGGAATTTCTTCCCAACAATATTATTTCCGCAGAGCAATCCGCGCTCATCATGGAAAGAGTCCGTGAATCTAACGAGAAACTCGCCAGGGAATATCTAGGCCGCTCAGATGGCGAACTGTTTAGCGAAAGCTTTGATTCGGCAATGGCCCCTGCCAACACTGCCAGTGATGAAGAAATTGCCGGCCACCTGGAGGACCTTGATCCCGCCAGGGCTGAACGCTACCGGGCAGCAACCCGGGCTGACTGAGATATCAGTCCGGCTGTCGAATACAGAACTCGGGGGTCAGTCGTGGATCGAGCAGGGTTCTTTCTACGGAGGTATTGCGCAGGACGGCCAACATCTGGGTCGGCTTGATTTCACCTGAGAGCATCGCTTCTTCATCCCTGGCGTGTACTCGATCTATAAAATCCCTGTCCCACTCACCCTCGGCATTAAAGTTGTGCCCGAACGGCCTGTCTATGAATACGGTCACCAGGTTGGCAAACGGCAGGAATAACTCAAAGTGAAAATTTTTAACCAGCAGTGGAAGAATATCCTGGGCCCTGATGCCCTCGAAACTGAACTCAGAACAGTCATGGTTGATGTATTTTTCTTCATGACGTTTCAGCAACTGGTTATAGCGGTATTCCTGTGGTAGTTCCTCCCAGAATTCTTCCACTAGTGCGAGCGCCTCGGGCCAGCGCTGGTGGCCATTGCGGCCAATCATATCCGAGGTGAGGAAGTACCCTTCTTTCGACAGCGCGCTGTAAATGGTTTCAAAGAGGTGTTCAAGTTCTACAACATGATGAAGGCACTGATTGGCCAGGACGATGTCGTAAATCTTGTCTGGTTGCCAGCTATTGAAATCTCCATAAAGAGGAAAAATGTATCCCCCCACTCCAAGTTCGTGCGCATGTTCTTTGCCGCGTTCAAGCATTGTTGCATTAATATCAATACACTCGATTCTGAAATCAGTGATGCCTTCGTCAACCATGCGTCTTGCCAGTCGCGCTTCCATGTCGCAGTTGCCACTGCCAATACTGACCAGCTTTATACTCTTGTCCGGAAACCGCTCATGAAACTTGGCGGTATAAATGAAGAAAAACTGCTCCGGATCCGTAATGCCGAACTGATGAAACTTCGGCGGTGCAAGATGCTTGTTGGACCAGTAATGAAATATGTCAGGCAGTTCATGCACGTTGGTGCAATCATCGAAATTAGAAAGCTCGTTTGCCACACGCTGCTGGTAATCCGGGACATGCGTCGCTGAACCCGGCCTGGATCGTGAAAACCAACTACGGATTTTGCCCAACACTAGGCAATTCCCTTGTCACTGAAATCAATGTCCACGCCACCCTGTGAGCGACATATACCGGATAATTTAATGCCTAGGGACTCCTGGTCTGAATCACAAAGCCACTGTCCGTCGACAAGGTCAAAGTGGAATCCGCCCGACCTGGCGGCCACCCACAGCTGGCTGGTGGCAGACTGGCGCGTAATGATGATGGACGTACCATCTTCACAAGTCAGGGTGAGAATGTCGTTGATAGTCTCAAAGTCGAGTTCGGTTTCGCTGGATTCTATCGCCTCTTCAACTGCTTCCTCAATGGCCAGCAGTGTCTCATCGTATCGTGTGTTGAAATCGAGACTGCTCATGGTGATATCCGTAATTATGAGGGTGCTTAGTATAAAGGCACTGGAGGGGCTTACAATGCAAGATTTCAGTGAAATCAGTATAATCCCGGCTTTATTTTTACCTGGGCCGTCCGGAATATGAAAAAGCTGCTGCCATTGCTGATAATCAGTCTATGCATGGTTGCCGGTTGCGGGCAAAAAGGACCCCTGGTGCCTCCACCTGCTGCGGCAACAAGCCAGTAATTCCACCCGCGTCAACGCTAAACAATGAACCATTTTGAAACCAGAAATAATCAGCTTTATGCTGAAGAGGTACCCCTCACCCAAATTGCTGAGCAATTCGGCACGCCCTGCTTTGTCTATTCAAAGGCTGCATTGCAAGCGCATTACCAGGCCTATGAGCAGGCGCTTCAGGGATGTGACCACCTGGTTTGCTATGCCGTTAAGTCCAACTCGAACCTGGCAGTACTCAGTGTACTCGCCAGACTTGGCAGCGGTTTCGATATAGTGTCCGGCGGAGAGCTTGCACGCGTGATTGCTGCAGGTGGTGACCCTGCAAAGGTTATATTTTCCGGCGTAGGCAAAAGCCTTGACGAAATCAGGGCCGCTCTTAATGCAGGTATTGGCTGCTTCAATGTCGAATCAGCCCTTGAGCTTGAACAGATTAACGGCATTGCAACAGAGGCTGGTATCAAAGCACCGGTTTCATTACGCGTTAATCCTGATGTTGACGCTAAAACCCATCCCTATATTTCTACCGGGCTGCGGGAAAACAAGTTCGGCATTTCGATGGAAGACGCCCGCACGCTGTACAGGAAGGCTGCGGGCATGTCCGGTATTGAAATTATCGGTGTGGATTGTCATATCGGCTCACAGCTAACCAGCATCGATCCTTTTCTCGCAGCACTAGAAAGAGTTCTTTTACTAGTGGATGAACTGGGCGACGAGGGTATTGAGATTAGCCACTTGGATATCGGCGGCGGTCTTGGCGTGACCTACAAGGATGAGGAGCCGCCGGCTGCCGGCGAGCTTGTCGGACAAGTGCGCTCTCTCATGGGCCATCGTGCCATGACCCTGGTGCTTGAGCCGGGCCGTTCAATTTCAGCCAATGCCGGTATTCTGCTTACCCGGGTTAACAACATCAAGAGTAATGGGGAGCATCACTTTGCTATTGTTGATGCTGCGATGAACGACCTCATACGCCCTGCCCTTTACCAGGCCTGGATGGACGTTCAGCCGGTAGTACCTAACGCGGAAAATATAGCGCGCCAGTATGATCTGGTCGGTCCGGTCTGCGAGTCAGGCGACTTTATTGCTCGCAACAGGGAGCTGGCAATCAGCAATGGCGACCTCCTTGCAGTCATGTCGGCCGGCGCTTATTGTTTTGCCATGAGCTCAAATTACAATACTCGAAATCGGGCAGCAGAAATTCTGGTGGACGGCACCGAGATGCACATGGCGCGCAGGCGTGAAACCTACCAGGACCAGCTGGCACTGGAATCTCCGCTGCCCTGACAAGCCTTGCGAGCCGGATCATGAATCTTCAATTTACTAAAATGCATGGCCTGGGCAATGACTTCATTGTGCTTGATGGTGTCAGCCAGGTTATCGACCTGAATCCGGAACAGATACGCACCCTTGGCAGTCGTCACACCGGCATTGGTTTTGACCAGATGCTTGTGGTGGCCCCGGCAACGCAGGCCGGCTTCGATTTTTCCTACCTGGTGTTCAACCCCGATGGCAGCCAGGCTGAGAATTGTGGCAACGGTGCCCGCTGTCTCGTTAGCTTCATCAGGTCCCGCGGTCTCAGCGACAAGGATGAATTCGCCCTGCAGCTGGTCAATGGCAGCTTGCATTGCAAGGCCGCTGTTGATGGACGTGTTACTGTTAACATGGGCGCGCCCGTATTCAGCCCTTCAGAAATTCCATTCATCGCCGGCAGCGAAGCGCAGACATACTCCCTGGCCCTTGCCAACGGGGTAACCCTTGAAGTCTCTGTTCTGTCCATGGGCAACCCGCATGCCGTGGCCATTGTGGAGAGCGTAGACACCACTCCGGTGCCCGAATTAGGGCCACTGCTGGAAAGTCATGAATTGTTTCCAAACAGGGTGAATGCCGGTTTCATGGAGATAGTTAATACGGGTACAATCAGGCTCAGGGTATTTGAGCGCGGCGCCGGAGAGACCCTGGCCTGCGGAACAGGCGCCTGTGCTGCTGTAGTAGCCGGAATAAGTCAGGGCCTGCTGGATGATACTGTTACCGTGCAGCTTCCCTGCGGAGAACTGCAGATCCACTGGCAGGGCGGGCAGTCGCCGGTATTTAAAACTGGCCCGGCTGTCACTGTATTTGAAGGAACTATCACTGTATGAAGCCAAATCCCACCAACGAAAACTCCCTGAAAGCTAACCTGGATGACGAGTCGGTCAGCCAGTACCTGCAGGACAACCCGGAGTTCTTCAATCGCAAAGCTGAACTACTGCTGGATCTCTCCATTCCGCATGAAAGCGGCGGCGCTATTTCTCTTCTTGAACGCCAGGTGGCGATGTTTCGGGACCGCAACCGGGAGCTTCAGAATAAGATCAATGATTTTATTTTTAATGCAGAAGAAAATGACGCTCTCTTTGAAAAAACACGCCTTATCATTCTCGAGCTGTTAAAAACAGGCTCGCTGCCTAAACTTTCTGACACTGTTGAAGACACTCTTAAATCTGAATTTGCCGCCCACGCTAGCCGCCTGTTTTTTATTGCGGACAAACCCGATGACATACTCCAAAATCTGGATATTGAAAGTGACAGCATCAGGACACTCGAGACAACTCATGCTCGAGACACTCTTGGAAAACTGTTCGACAAGAAAAGAACGTTTTGCTGTGAACTGGCGCCGGAGCAGGCCAAACTGCTTTTTCCTGATACGGTCAAGGAAATCCTTTCTGCCGCGGTCATTCCCGTCCATGTCAGCGAATCCCTGCGTGAGAGCAAAGGCATCAATATGCCAATCCTGGTTATTGGCAGCGAAAAGCATAATCACTTCAACTCCAGCCTGGATACATTGTTCCTGGATTTTATTGGCGAAATTCTGGCTGTTCATATCACTCGCCTGACAATTTGATTGCCGCGCTATCCGGCGCCACATCTGATAACAACAAAAATTCACTATGACTGACCAAGCCCTCGTTTCAGTCCTTATCCGAACTAAGGACAGAAAAGCTCTTTTGCAGGAAACTCTGCAGTCAGTCATTAATCAGGATTATCCAGATTTCGAAATCATCATTATTAATGACGGTGGCGAAGATTTTTCTGCGGAAATCTCCGGGATAGATAAACGCATACGCTGGATCGAGAACGAGGACGCACAGGGCCGTTCACATGCTGCCAACCTGGCACTGGAAAAAGCCGCGGGTGATCTCTGCCTCTTCCTGGATGATGATGACACGATAGATCCGGGGCATCTCACTTCGCTCACTGAAGCACTCAGTAAAAATCCTGAATTCAGTATCGCCTACTCTGCAGTAAGAACAATGACTGACGGGAAAGCTGAGCAAAGTCCCTCATTTGCCCATCCCTTTGATTCGATTCGGCTGATGATAGAAAACATACTGCCTATTCACGCCGTGCTGTTTAAGCAATCGCTGATCGATAAAAATATTCGCTTTGATCCGGCCTTTGATCGCTATGAGGACTGGGATTTCTGGTTACAGCTTGCTGAGCAGCATAACTTTCTCTTTGTCGACAAATGCACGGCAACTTACCGGATAGACTCACAGAGCGGCTTTGGCGCCAAGGAAGACAAAGAAAATAATGATGGATACCGCGCAGCGATTTATCGCAAGTGGCTTAGCCGATGGCCTGAGCAAAAAATAATTGCCTTGGTGGACAGAAGCCGAGAGTTTCCCAGGATCAATGTTCTTAACATTGCTCTGGAAGAACATAAATCGCTACTTGCGGATCGGGAAGCCTTCATAAATGATTTGAATAAGTGGGTTAAAGAGAAAGACGGGATTATTCTCAATAAGCAGGAAAAACTGGCAGAGACCGAAAACGCCCTGCATAACATTCGCCATGATCTTACGAAAGCCGAAAAGGGTATCAAAAATCTGAAGTCTCAAAACAAAACTCTGGAGTCTCAAAACAGGCAATGCAAACAAGAACTTGAGGTTATTTATAGTAGCAAGAGCTGGAAACTGACCAAACCCCTGCGTGTCTTTACCAAGATACAGTGGTACATCAGAAAAGAAGGGCTCTGCGGACTGTTCAAAAGAATTCTTATCAAGCTAAATGCAAAAAGAAATTCCCCAAAAAAAATAAACCCGGAATTCAAAGTATCGAAAAAAACTTACCCACTATCTTTTCCTGAGTTAAGAGAGCCAGAAATCAGCATCATTATTCCGGTCTTCAATAAATATGAATTTACCTCTCACTGCCTGAAAAGCATTCTCGATAACACTGTAGGAATGTCATACGAAGTTATCGTTGTAGATGACAAGTCTACGGATTCAACTGCTGGACTCCTCAAGTCAATGCAAGGCATTAAGGTAATAACAAACGAGGAAAACTCAGGCTTTATAAAATCCTGCAATGCAGGGGCAAGTGAAGCGAAAGGTAATTACATTGTTTTACTAAACAATGATACCGAGGTGCGGAAGGGCTGGCTTACGGCCTTGCGGCAAACCTTCAGTGACTTTCCGGATGCGGGACTGGTAGGCGCAAGACTTGTTTTCGCTGATGGCAAACTCCAGGAAGCGGGCGGAATAGTCTGGCGCGACGGCTCTGCCTGGAATTTAGGCCGCGGTGAAGATCCCAATATCCCTGAATATTCATACTGCCGCCAGGCTGACTACTGCTCAGGCGCCTGCCTGATGCTTAAAAGAGATGACTACCTTGGATTTGGCGGATTTGATTCTCACTACTCCCCCGCTTATTACGAAGATACCGACCTTGCTTTCAAAGTACGCAAAGCTGGAAAGCAAGTATATTACCAGCCTGCCTGCACCATCATTCATTTTGAAGGGGTAACCTCCGGGACAGATCCAAACAGCGGCGCAAAAAAATACCAGCAGATTAACCATGAAAAATTCTACTCACGCTGGAAGGATACCCTAGAAGGGCATCGGCCCAACGGACACATGCCCCATCTTGAAAAGGAGCGGCATATTGAGAAACGCATCCTTGTGGTAGATGCCCGCGTATTGATGCCAGATCATGATTCGGGGTCACTGCGTATGTTCAATATACTGAAGATACTGCAGAAGCTTGAATACAAGGTCACATTCCTGCCGGCTAACCTCCAGTATCATGAAAAATACACACCAATGCTCCAAAAAATTGGTATCGAGTGCCAGTACTCCCCTTATGTGGCCAGCGCTGACAAGTACATTGAGAATTATGGACATCAGTTTGATGCCGTTATTCTTAGCCGCGCTGATTACGCTGAAAAGTTCATGGACACGGTTCTCGCTGCATGCCCGGATGCGAGGATACTGTTTGATACGGTTGACCTGCATTTCCTTCGCGAGCAGAGGGAAGCTGAGCTCTCAAAGGACCAGGCGATGATGGAAAGCGCCGTTCTGCGAAAAAACCAGGAGCTTACCCTTGCCCGCAAAGCCCATACCACGCTGGTTGTCAGCCCAGTTGAGATTGATCTTTTCAAAGAAGAGGCGCCGGACGTTAAGGTTCATTTACTTAGCAACGTGCACCAACTGCATGACAGAGGCAAAAATTTTGAGGAACGGACTGGTATTCTCTTCATCGGCAATTTTGAACATCCGCCCAACACTGATGCCATGGAGTTTTTTCTTGACGAGATTTTTCCAAATGTACAACAGGGCAATCCTGACATGCGCATTAAAATTGTGGGGGGCCATGTGCCCGGCCATTTGAAATCACGGGCAGGGGCAAATGTTGAATTCACTGGTTTTGTTTCAGACATCGCGCCTCTATTTCATAACATCCGTCTTTCGATAGCGCCGCTGCGCTACGGTGCCGGGGTCAAAGGGAAAATTAATTCCAGCATGGCCTATGGTGTGCCTGCAGTAGTTTCTACCATGGCGGCTGAAGGCATGAATCTTGTTCATGGAGAAGACATCCTTATTGCAGATGACCCGCAGGATTTTGCCCTTGAAATTCTCAGGCTTTATGAAGACAAGGGCTTATGGGAGTCGCTGTCCGATGCAGGAAGGAAAAACATTGAAAACCATTTTTCCTTTGCTGTTGCTGAAAACCAGCTTAAGAAAGTACTTGAGTAAAAGACTGCTAACCGGCCTGCTCAGCCCTGGCATCCTGCGTATTATCCTGAGCCTCACCACGGGCCTCAGAAGCGGCCTTTTCAGGTAGATCCAGGGGTATCGGGTGCGCCCATTCATCTTTCTCGGCACTGATCCAGAAAAATATCAGCGACAGGATACCCAGTGAAAGACCGGTAACGACTCCTGCATCCACGATTCCTCTCCATGGCTGCGGCATCAGTCTGAGCAACAGCACGAGACCGACGATTACCATAGTCAGAACCCAGGAAACTATTATTCTTTTGCGTGTGGCATAGATATAGCCCATGCAGAACATGGGCGCCAAAAGGGTCAGATAGGGGCGCTTTTCTCCTCGAAGGTAGACAGCCCTCGCAATTACCCGCGGGGCAAATGCCTTGTGAAAGCCCTTGTAACCCTCAGTCCATGCCATCCATGGCACGAAGATAAGAAGACTGATCCAGTGAACCGGATTCAGCGCATAATCAGACATTTCCAGCATGCGCGGCGTAAGCCTGTAAATAGCAAACAGCAGAAACAGGATGACCCCGACTATGCCCCAGTAAAATCCCAGAACGCGCAAATGAATAGCCCTGACAATGAAAGAAAAAACGAGGGCGCGATTGTAGCAAAGATTCCCAAAATACCCATTTGCCAAATAACTAAAAAGTTCTACCCTGCCCTTTTTGTTATACTTTAAGTACTTATTTACTGAATTTACAGTGCGCCGGGGTTAACCATGACAATCAAGCTTGCCGTAGTGATGGACCCAATCCAGGCCATCAATTTCAAGAAAGACACCACACTTGCCATGCTCAAAGCAGCCCAGCAGCGCGGCTGGTCGCTTTCCTATATAGAGCAGCGCGGCCTCTATCTGGATGACGGTAAGGCCATGGCGTTGATTCATGATCTTGCAGTCAAAATGGACCCGAATGACTGGTACGAAATGGGGCCACAGCAGCGCCGCTCTCTGGCCGATGTTGATGTAATACTGATGCGTAAGGATCCCCCTTTTAACAGGGAATTTATCTATAGCACCTACATTCTAGAGCAGGCCGAACGCGAAGGTGTGCTTGTCGTCAACAAGCCACAGGCATTAAGAGACTTCAACGAAAAGGTCAGTGCAAGCCTGTTTCCCCAGTGCTGCACACCAGGGTTGGTTTCACGGGACAAGGACCTGCTAATGGATTTTTACAAAACCCATGAGGATGTCATTTTCAAACCCCTCGACGGTATGGGCGGAACCGGCATCTTCAGAGTCAAGCCAGGAGACCCCAATGTTACCGTAATAATAGAAACACTAACCGAATACGGCGGTCGGCAAATCATGGCCCAGACCTTTATTCCCGAGATCACCGAGGGGGATAAACGCATCCTCATGATTGACGGCGAATCTGTAGGTTATGCGCTGGCCAGGATTCCTTCAGCGAATGAAACCCGCGGAAACCTTGCAGCGGGCGGCACCGCCAAGGGGGTTGAACTATCAGACCGGGATCGCTGGATTTGTGAACAGGTTGGCCCAACCCTGCGTGAAAATGGATTAATGTTTGTCGGCATTGATGTGATTGGTGATTACCTTACGGAAGTTAACGTCACCAGCCCAACCTGTGTGAGGGAGCTGGACGAGGCATTTGACCTAGATATTGCCGGCCAGTTAATGGACTGCATCGAAAAGAAACTGTCTGCCTGAAAAGGCGCCTTTTACAGAAGCTAATGGTTACATCCGTTACAACTAAAGCCAAGTCTATGGCAAATGAACGGTTTGGCTTCACCATGTTTGTCTCTATTTGCCTGCACGTAGTTCTGATCCTCGGAGTGGGATTCGGTATTTATGAGAAGGCCAACTCTTCCAGCTCTATGGAAATTACCCTGGCCCAGTATCGCAGTAACGAGACACCTCAAGAAGCCGATTTCCTGGCGCAGGAAAACCAGCTGGGCAGCGGCAGCCAGGAAGAAAAAGCGTCGCCAAGTACGCCTGTACAATCACGTTTCAGTGATGACCTCATCCAGGACGTAGCCGAGTTTGACCAGCAGCGTACAGTTGAACATCAGCAGGAAAGCCAGTTCATCACAACCACCGCTGACGCCCTTACAGAGCTTGAACAGGAAAGTAGTGAGCATTCCGAACACCAAAACAGCGACCAGCCGCTGGAAAATCTCACTGAATCTGACCTCAATGAGCGCTTGGCCAGTCTGCAAGCCCAGCTGGATATCCGGCGCCAGGCCTATGCAAAACGCCCACGTCGTTACACGATCTCTTCAGCTAGCACACAGAAAGCCCGTGATGCGCTGTATCTGGATAACTGGCGGAAAAAAGTTGAGGCTGTAGGCAACCTGAATTACCCACCCCAGGCGACTGCCCAGGGTATCTATGGCAACCTGCGGCTGTTGGTCTCACTCCGTTCAGATGGAAGCATTGCCGAGGTACGCATTCTTAGCTCCTCAGGCCATCAGATCCTGGACGAATCGGCCATACGCATCGTCCACCTGGCTGCACCGTTTGCGCCTTTCCCGGAAGACCTGAGGCAGGTAGCAGATATACTAGATATCATTCGCACCTGGCAATTCAGTCGAAATAATTCCTTCGCCAGCTTTTGAAGGTTGAGCATTGAAAGCGAATATTATTGACCTAATATTGGAAAGTAAGGCAATACACTCGATAAAAATATCATGAACGACGAAAAGCTAAATCTTACAGATCACTTCCTAATTGCCATGCCTCAGTTGAGCGGCTCTTATTTTGGCAAGACTGTCGTCTACATGTGGCAACATGGTGATGATGGTGCGCTGGGCATCGTTGTAAACCTACCTCTTGAGCTGAAACTGAAAGAAATTTTCAGCCAATTGGATATCGCTGTTCAGCGCCCAGAAAGTGGTGAGCTGACCGTGCTCTCCGGCGGTCCGGTTGAAACAGATAAGGGCTTTATCCTGCATGATGATCAGCGTGACTGGTCATCAACGCTTCACGTGACAGACAACATTAGCATTACTACATCTAAGGACATCCTAGACGACATAAGCCGCGGCGAAGGTCCTGACAATTATCTTGTGGCCCTAGGCTGTGCAGGCTGGAGTCCTGGTCAGCTTGAGCAGGAAATTGCAGACAATACCTGGATCACTTGCCCTGCTAGCAAGGACATTATTTTTTCCAGGGATTTTGACCGTAAACCTGACATGGCTGCTGAAACTCTCGGATTCAATATGGCTCAGATCACCACTGACGTCGGTCACAGTTAAGGCGATTACCCTGACTGCACTTACCCTGATTTGTTTTGATTACGGCACACAAAAAATTGGTGTCGCCGTTGGGCAGACCATAACAGCTACTGCCTCACCGCTGCCGGTCATTAAGTGCAAAAATGGCGACCAGTACTGGGAGGCCATTGATGAAGTTCTGAAGCAATGGAAACCTGGCGCCCTAGTAGTAGGCATGCCTTACAATATGGATGGCTCAGAAAATGAAATGACGGTGAAGGCCAGGCAGTTCATGAAAAAACTGGAAGAAAAGTATGCGCTCCAGGTGCATAGTGTGGACGAAAGGTTGAGTACTCGGGAGGCTCGTAATTTCAGCCGCGAAAATGCCGAAGTTTCTGGCAAAAAGTTTGACGAAAAAGAAGCCGTAGACAGTATTGCTGCCCAGCTGATTCTTGAGTCTTGGCTTGAGCATAATACCTGAACGCTGAAATCCTGATCAGGTGAATTGCTTGATCACTTCGACAGTCTAAACCACTACATTGCTGCGCCATAGTATCCTGCCTTTCTCCTAGGTAGCGCGATGCTCAGGGTTATTTTCCATGCCTTGATGTGACCCATGGATTCCCACCAGGAAATCGCGATTTTCTCGGCTTCCTTGGTAAAAGACATGAAATCCACACAGTGGTATTCAGGCAGCGCAAGTAACCGGAGTTTTTTCTGCAGCCGCCAAATTTTTATAGTAAGGCTGGTTGATGGTGGCCAAAAAACTTACGGCATGCAAAAAATAAAAATCCTGGCCTGATATTTATCAGTGCCAGCGTTCTTCTTTTTAAAGTTTTCTAATCAGAGCTGGTCTGCATTTTTAGCCTTGGAAGCGGCTTACTGGCAATTCATAAGTCCCTGCTGAACACTGGAATTAAGAAATTCCTGAATATTCACTATCTACCTCCTATAATTAGAGTATTGGTGAGGAATAAAGCATGTCGCCGAGCGTACCAGAAAATCTTGAAAAAGTTCTCCGTCAGGTTTCACGGTTTGAAAAAAAATGTGGTCGCCCGAAACGGTCGGTTCAATTGATTGCTGTCAGCAAAACACATCCGCCGGAAAAAATTAGGGAAGCCTACCAAGCCGGACAACGGCACTTTGGTGAAAATTACCTTCAGGAAGCCTTGGACAAAATCCATGCACTTTCCGACCTAGATATTACCTGGCATTACGTTGGGCCAATCCAGTCCAACAAAACGCGCCTGATAGCTGAAAATTTTCACTGGGTCCACAGTGTCGATCGCGAAAAAATTGCGGCGCGGCTCAGTGATCAGCGCCCCTCTGCCCTACCACCTCTGCGCATTCTGCTGCAAGCAAATATCAGTGAAGAATCCACCAAGGCTGGAGTGAGCCTGCGGGAACTGCCAGAACTCGCCACATCTTGCCGAGGCAAAAAAGGCATAGTCCTTTCAGGACTAATGGCTATCCCGGCACCAAACAAATATTTCGAACAACAGTCAAAAGCCTTTCGCAGGCTAAAACTCGCAAGGGATCAACTTCAGGAACAGGGATTTGAACATTGCCGCGAACTTTCAATGGGTATGAGCAGTGATTATGAGGCCGCCGTAGCCGAGGGTGCCACCATGATTCGAATAGGCACCGACATATTTGGCCCAAGAAATTCCTGAGCAACAGTAACAGCCGTATGATGCGGCTTTAAGGTACAATTGCCCGATGTCTGAGAACAGAAAAAAAAATAACAGCATCGCTTTCATAGGTGCCGGCAACATGGCTTCCGCCCTAATCGATGGCCTACTCGCTGATGGTTGGAAGGCCGATCAAATCCGGACCTCGGATACCGACCAAGCCAGGCTCGACCTGCTTGGTCAAAAAAGAGTTATCACTTCCAGCGACAACAGTGCTGTCGTCTCTGGTGCAGATGCAATCATCCTGGCCGTGAAGCCACAGGTAATGCAGGATGTCCTGAAGCCCCTGAAAGAGTCTCTGGAATCCTCTTCCTGTTTACTGATATCCATTGCCGCCGGCATCACGATGGACAATCTCCAGTCCTGGACACACCCTGAACAGGCCATCGTGCGCTGCATGCCTAATACACCAGCACTGGTTCAGTTAGGTGCGAGTGCGCTTTTTGCCAATGCCCAGTGCTCAGATGAACAGAGACAACTTGCCAACAACTTGTTAAAGGCTGTAGGCGTTGTGAGCTGGCTTAAACAAGAAAGCGATATGGCTGCCGTCACTGCACTTTCAGGGTCAGGCCCAGCCTATTTCTTCCTGCTTATCGAAGCCATGCAGGAAGCCGCCATAGAACTCGGGCTTGATAAGAAAACAGCCGAACTGCTTTGCCAGCAAACAGCCCTAGGAGCTGCCAGACTCGCCCAGAACAGCAATGTTGATGTCAGTGAGCTGCGTCGGCGCGTAACATCTCCAGGTGGCACTACTGAAGCTGCCCTCAGGCAGTTTGAATCCGATGATTTCAATGCTATGGTTGCTCGCGCACTGGCCAAAGCCGCGCAGCGCTCGCGGGAACTAGCTGAACCTGCCAGTGACACTGAATAATCAAACAAAAGTTAAAATATAGATAATAATAACAAGCCTCAGATAGCAAGCAGGAATGGGCATGGGTAATTCAATAGGGCAAGTAGTCGTTCTGGTCGTGAATACACTGGGCGGACTGCTTGTGCTTGCCCTACTCTCACGTTTTTTACTGCAAGCCAGTCATGCGGATTTTTACAATCCTGTTTCACAGGCCCTGGCAAAACTCACCGCGCCAATCCTTAACCCGTTTCGAAAAATTATTCCAGCCTGGCGCAACTTTAATATTGCCGCGCTCATTGTTTCGCTGGTGATCAGCACACTAGCATCAGCCATCATGATCTACTCCGCAGGATATGCTCTGCCTAGCTTAGGCGACCTGATTAGCTGGTCAGTCCTCGGCCTCATCTCGCTTACCCTGAATATTTACTTCTGGGGACTGCTCATTTCCATCGTTGCCAGCTGGGTTGCTCCATACAGCGGCAATCCTGCTCTCTTCCTTATTCAGCAGTTACTGGAACCAATCCAGTCCCGTTTACGCAAGATTATTCCGCCCATGGGAGGCCTGGACTTTTCACCAATCTTTATTTTCCTGGCAATTCAGGTACTAGAGATTATGGTGGTAGGGACGCTGCGCCAGGGACTCGGGCTGGGCGAGCAGGCTGCCATGTTCGTCATCGGCATTTAAAACTTATGCATAATCAGCGTTAGCTGCGATAAAACCATGGCCAAAACCATATCATCAGACTCAGTCGGAATCGTCACGCCGCAGCTCATTCATTTTGATGAGCGGCTGGAGCTGCGCAGTGGACGCATAATTGAACAATACGACCTGATGGTGGAAACCTATGGCGAACTCAATGCAGATAAAAGCAATGCCATTTTGATCTGCCATGCCTTGAGCGGCGACCATCATGCTGCCGGTTATCACGATGCAGACAATCAAAGGGAAAAGCCCGGCTGGTGGGATTGCTGTATTGGCCCGAGCAAACCCTTTGACACCAAAAAATTTTTTATAGTTTGCCTGAATAACCTTGGCGGCTGTGCCGGCAGTACTGGCCCATCATCCATTGATCCAAAAACCGGAAAACCCTTTGGTCCAGACTTTCCGATTATCACCGTACGTGACTGGGTAAAGAGCCAGGCTCGCCTTGCTGACAAACTTGGCATAGACAAATGGGCAGCTGTTATTGGCGGCAGTCTTGGTGGCATGCAGGTTATGCGCTGGGCAATTTCCTATCCGAATCGCCTGCGCCATGCTGTGATCATAGCGGCAGCCCCAAAACTGTCTGCCCAGAACATTGCATTCAACGAGGTCGCAAGACAGTCCATTACCAGCGACCCGGATTTTCATGAAGGTCGTTACTACGATTTTGATACCTATCCAAAGCGCGGGCTTATGCTGGCCAGGATGGTTGGCCATATCAACTACCTTTCAGACCGAGCCATGCGGGACAAGTTCGGCAAAGATGCCATTGAAGGCAGCTTTGGCCGTGACCTGCGTTCGGGGAAACTGAATTTCAGTTACGACGTCGACTTTCAGGTCGAAAGCTACCTGAAGTACAAAGGAGAAACTTTTTCGAGCCAGTTTGATGCCAACACCTACCTACTTATTACCAAGACGCTGGACTACTTTGATCCTTCAGTGGACTACGACTTTGATCTCAGCAAAGCCTTTGTAGAAAGCCAGTGTAAATACCTGGTCATTTCCTTTAGCACTGATTGGCGCTTCCCGCCGGAACGCTCAAGGGAAATTGTCAATAACCTGCTCAAGGCAGAAAAGCAGGTGAGCTACCTCGAGATCGAGGCAGACCAAGGGCATGACGCCTTTCTGCTACCAATACCCCGCTACATTGAAGCGCTGAGATCTTATATGGACTGCGTGGCCGAGGAACTGGCTCCAGGAGCGGCTAATGCGAGCTGACCTAGAGATCATTCAGCAGTGGATAGAGCCTGGCAGCCGAGTGCTTGACCTCGGCTGCGGAGACGGAGCTTTCCTTGCGCACCTGAAAAAAGAAAAACAGGTACTGGACTGTGGTCTTGAGATTGATACCGAAAATATCAATCGCTGCCTGAGGGCGGGTGTCAATGTTGTTGAGCAGGACCTGAACAAGGGACTCTCAAACTTTGAATCGAACAGTTTTGATACCGTGCTACTCGCGCAGACCCTGCAGACAGTGGAAAGACCCGATATACTTGTTGAAGAAATGCTGCGAATCAGCAGAAACTGCATCATAACCTTTCCTAATTTTGCCCACTGGCGTCATCGCCTGAAGCTGCTGTCTATAGGCAATATGCCGCAATCAAGCTCATTGCCGTTTGAGTGGTATGACACGCCCAACATTCATCACTGTACTATCCGGGATTTTGACAACCTGTGCCGGGACAGGAAAATAAAGATTCTGCATCGCACCGTTGTCGATTTTAACCATCGTTCCAGCTTCTTAATGAACCTGCACCCGAACCTGTTTGGTATAAATGCCATTTACCATTTCACGCGATAGCAACATGCCAGTGAATAAACAATTCCTTGTGTTCTCAATTGTTGTCTTTTTCATGGTATCAGCCCAGGCAGCTTCCGAGTCATTCGATGACTACATGGTGTATTATCAGGCAGTGAATAGTACTTTCCTGGATGCTGATATAGCCGAACAATACGGTATCATTCGCAGCGATCGCAGGGCTTTTCTTAACATCAGTATCGTCAAGCAAGACCAGGATGGCAGCGAGCCGGTGACAGCTGTTATCAGCGGCGGCAAACGTAATCTGCTTGGGCAGACTAGCAATATCGAATTCAGGGAAATACAGGAAGGAAACGCTATCTACTACATTGGAGAGTTTGAATTTTCCAATGCCGAACGCGTTCGTTTTAACATCACAGTGCGGCCAGAAATGGCAGGCCCTTCCCATAAGATTTCCTGGGAAACCCAGATGTACAACAATTAAAAGACAGCCTATGAACGACCTGACCGAGATAGTCCTGGCCAGCAGCAACGAAGGCAAGCTGAGAGAGCTCCAGGATATCCTGGCCAGCCGTCAGATTACCCTCATCCCGCAAACAGAATTTGATGTTCCTGATGCTAAGGAAAACGGTAAAACCTTTGTCGAAAATGCTATAAAGAAAGCCCGGCATGCGAGCAAGCTGACAGGACTGCCTGCGTTGGCTGATGATTCGGGTCTCGTGGTAGATGCCCTTGATGGAGAGCCGGGTATATATTCCGCGCGCTACTCCGGTGAAAGCGGCGACAGGGATGAAGTTGATGCAGCCAACAATGCACTTCTGCTAGAGAACCTGGAGCAGGTGCCTGAAGCAGAGCGCACGGCCAGGTTCGTTTGCTGCATTGCCCTTTTCCGCTTCCCGAAAGATCCGATGCCGCTGATCTGCCAGGGCAGCTGGGAAGGCCGAATTTTATTTTCTGAGTCAGGTGCAAATGGCTTTGGCTATGACCCGCTGTTTTATGTACCAGAATTTGACTGCGCTTCTGCTGAACTCGACCCGGACACCAAGAACAGTGTCAGCCACCGATCCCAGGCCCTCAAGCATTTATTGGCCAGCCTGCCCGAATGAGCGAGCTGGTCCTGCCGCCGCTGGGACTCTATATCCATATTCCCTGGTGCCTGAAAAAGTGCCCCTACTGCGACTTCAATTCACATGCCTTCAAAGGTGAACTGCCGGAACACGATTATTGCGACCAGCTGATTGAAGACCTCAAGCAGGATCTAAAGTACGTCCAGGGACGGAAGCTTTCTTCGATCTTTATAGGCGGGGGCACTCCAAGCCTTTTCAGGCCTGACAGCATAGGCAAGATCCTTCACAACATTAACAGCGAGATTCCTTTTGACCGCCAGGTTGAAATTACGCTGGAAGCCAATCCGGGTACGTTTGAAACCAGAAAGTTTTCCTGCTTTCGTGAAGTAGGCGTTAATAGGTTATCTATTGGCATCCAGAGTTTTAATCCACGATTCCTGTCGGCCTTAGGCAGAGTCCATGGCGAAAAAGAAGCCCGCGATGCCGCAGCAAATGCGGTTAACGCTGGATTTGATAATTTCAACCTGGACCTGATGTTTGGTTTACCAGGGCAATCGCAGGAGCAGGCCATGAACGATCTGGAAACGGCCCTGGCTTCTAATCCTCCTCATATTTCCTGGTACCAGCTTACTGTTGAGCCCAACACTGTTTTTTATAGTAAACCGCCAGTCTTACCCGAAGATGATGCGATAGCCGACATACAGGAAGCTGGAATAGCATTGCTGAATTCTCATGGGATTGAGCGTTACGAAGTGTCGGCCTACAGTAAGACCGGTCAACATTCCTCACATAATTTGAATTACTGGCAGTTTGGTGACTACCTTGGTATCGGCGCGGGCGCCCATGGCAAAATAACGCTGCCTGAAGAAAATACTATTATGCGAACACGCAAAACTAGGCAACCCTCGGCTTACCTTGCTACACAGAACAGCTTCACCGTCAAAAATTCTCCTATCAGACAAGACGACCTCCCCCTTGAGTTTCTCATGAATGCTTTGCGCCTGATCAACGGCTGCAAGGAAGCACTTTTTGAGGCGCGTACGGGAATTCCTGTTCAAAGGGTGGAGAAGCAGCTTGCCGAGTTAAGACAGCGTAGTTTGTTGCAAAAGGATAAGCTGGCAGCCACTCCCAAGGGCTTTCTTTTCCTGGACAGCATTCTAGAACGTTTTCTCTCTCGAAGTAGAGAGAAGCCAGGTCGAATTGCTGTACACGCAGATTTATGCTCGCAGCAAATCTGCGAGAGCATTGAATCCGTCAAGACGCTTTTTGATTCCCACTCAGGCTAGGATGCTGGAAACAGCCTAGCTGCTGTCAGCGGTTCTTGTAGCGGACATTTCTTTACGGGAAGTTTGGTTTGTGTTGTGCCCAGGCATGCCAGATAATCCCTGCCACCATGCAGAACACACTATTCTTTTTCGCTTCCAAGATTATATGGGCACTTATTTCTCCAGGGTCATTACTGTTCCTGATTCTATTGTCTGGCATTGTACTGTTATTCCTGGGCAAACTGAGTGCGGCGAAGATAATTCTGGGTGTCGGAGGAATAATGATGGCCCTGGTGGCCTTCCTTCCTCTTGGTACGTGGCTAGTGACGCCCCTGGAAACCCGCTTCCCCACCAACCCCGAATTACCCTCACGTATTCACGGCATTATTCTGCTTGGCGGCACTGTTGATCCGGTCACCTCCTATATCTGGGACCAGCCGCAATTCGGAAGCTCGGCTGAGCGTTATCATGCCTTTATACAACTCGCACGAGAGCACCGTCGCGCAAAACTAGTCTTTACCGGCGGAGCAGGCAGTCTACTGGACCAGGAATACAAAGAAGCAGATATTGCCCGTTATTTCCTCCACAATATGGGCATAAGCGAAAACCGCCTGGAGTTCGAGAGAGATTCCCGCAACACCTATGAAAATGCCGTCAACAGCAAGGCTCTCGTTGCGCCGCAGCCCGATGAAAACTGGATTCTTATCACCTCGGCTGGCCATATGCCGCGCTCCGTGGGTATTTTCTGCCAGCTGGGCTGGCCAGTTATACCCTGGCCTGTTGATCATCAATCTGAACCTGGATTCCAGACCAGGTTAACGTTTGAACTAGCCGGAAACCTGTCCTCCCTTAATCAACATTCACGTGAGTGGATTGGCCTGTTTGCTTACTTTATTACGGGGAAAACGGGATCTCTGCTGCCCGGTGGCTGCAGGTCGTAACTGGAGGCGCCCTTGTCTATCTGGAAAAAACCCATTTCAGTCGAAATTCTCAATGGCCTTATGAAAGACACCCTGTGTGAACACGTGGGTTTGGAGATAACAGCACTAGGCGACGATTTTCTTGAAGGTACCCTGCCGGTCGATACCAGAACGCAGCAGCACATGGGCATTATTCATGGCGGCGCTTCTGTAGTGCTGGCAGAAACGCTTGGCAGCGCAGCGGCTAATTTTTGCAGCGAACCGGGCACACATATTGTCGGCCTGGATATCAATGCCAATCATGTCAGGCCGGGCAAGCCGCCACTGGTCACCGGTGTTGCCAGGCCTGTACATATAGGCAAGAGCACAGTAGTAGTGGAAATCAATATAACCGATTCAGATAACAAGCTGGTTTGTGTCTCAAGGCTCACTGCGGCCGTACTGCAAGACAGTTTGAACGATAGGGATTAATTATGCATACCTTGGCCGATGAAAAAGTCATCCTGAGCAAAAAGGGTGGCCCTGCCATTTCGAAAGAAGAAATAGAGTCGTTGCTATCGCAAATCAGGGGCTGGACCCTTCTCAATGAAGACTGCGACAAACTGACCAAGGCCTACTCACTGCCTGACTATGAAACGGCAGTGGCATTGACTAGGAAAATTGCTGCCATTGCCCAACAGGTCAATCATCATCCCGTCATTGTCCTGGAATGGGGGAAAGTGACCGTGACATGGTGGACCCATGTCATAGGCGGTCTGCACAAGAATGATTTCATTCTTGCTGCCAAGTGCGATCGCGTGGCAATGCTGGTCACGGCACCCTAGCCACAAGATTATGATGTTATGAGCAGACTGAGTGGCAGGTTTTCTTTTGTGCGAGCTTTGGCATTTTTAGACTAAACCCTTTTATCTTTGATTTTTTATCCTTAATCTTGATTTAAGATTTCTATAATCCGACATCAACTCCATGTCTTTAAAGTTTAATGACCTTTTTAATCATCTCCTGAGCCAGCATTCTGTCAGCTCCACCAACTCCCTTATTGACCAGAGCAACATGGGGGTAATCAATCTGCTGGCCGACACATTCTCAAGACTGGGCTTTAGTTGCGAGATCGTGCCTGTCGCCGGCGCACATGAAAAAGCCAATCTCATCGCGACTATCGGCCGTGGCCCAGGGGGGCTCGTGCTGAGCGGCCATACTGACACTGTCCCGTTTGATGAATCACTCTGGAATACAAACCCTCTGGGGATGACAGAAAAAGACAATCGCTTGTACGGCCTGGGTGCAACAGACATGAAGGGTTTCTTTGCCGTCGTCCACGAAGCCGTTCAGGATTTTCTTGATGCTGACTTTAGACAGCCACTAATTATCCTGGCTACCGCTGACGAGGAAAGTTCGATGTCAGGTGCGCGCACCCTGGCAAATCTCGGCAAACCGAAAGCCAGGGCAGCGGTCATTGGTGAGCCCACCAGTCTGCGACCAATTCACATGCACAAGGGCATCATGATGGAATCCATACATGTGCAGGGTCAGAGTGGCCACTCTTCGAATCCTACGCTTGGCAAGAATGCATTGGAGGCGATGCATGATGTGATCGGTGCACTGATGCGCTTTCGTCAGGAACTGCAGTTGGAATATCAGAACCCTCACTTCATTATTGATGTTCCAACTATCAATCTTGGAGTCATACATGGCGGTGACAATCCCAACCGTATCTGCGGCCACTGTGACCTTGAATTTGATGTGAGGCTACTGCCCGGCATGGCAGGTGATGCCGTGCGCGAAAGTATAGAGGCGCTGATTGCACCCATTGCCAGCAAGCACCATACTGACATTAAGCTGACACGGCTGATCGAGGGTGTAGAGCCATTTGATAACCGTGATACCGAGTTGGTGAAAATGGCAGAATTGCTTACCGGTCACAGCCCGGAGAGCGCAGCCTTCGGTACCGAGGGTCCTTTCCTGCAGCAGCTAGGTATGGACACCATCATCCTGGGACCAGGATGTATTGACCAGGCCCACCAGCCAGATGAATACATGGAGCTCTCGCAGGTGAAACCCTGTATCAATATCCTGCAACAACTGATCAGAAACTACTGTTTATAAAGCCGGTGTTGCAGACACCAAAAGTCACAAGATCGAAAATTCCTTAGAATTTTCAGTCATTTCCGTTACAATACCCGCCCTTTTTGCCCACCTGGGCCAATAATTATGATCAGCAATGCCAAGGATACTGTTAAGCTATTTCGGCAGGCTTTACCATATATCAACGCCTACCGCGGCAAGATGTTCGTCATCCTGTTGCCTGGTGAAGCAATTGCCCATGAGAATTTTCCGAACATTGCGCATGACATTACCCTGCTGAACAGTCTTGGGGTCAAGCTGGTGCTTGTGCATGGTGCGCGCCCACAGATTGATGCCGCTTTAAAATCTGCGGGGCTGAAGGATGAGAAACATGCTGACATGCAGGGCGATCTGCATCATCAGTTACGCGTCACCGATACCGACAGCCTGGAAGAAATCAAGAAAGTCGTGGGCAACCTCCGCATCAATATCGAGGCCAAGTTCTCCGCCGGTCTGCCCAACTCTCCCATGCATGGTGCGGACATCAGCACGGTAAGCGGCAACTACATCATTGCCAAGCCGTATGGAGTTCACAACGGGGTCGACTATTGCCATACGGGCGAAGTCAGGAAAGTCGACCACGTGGAAATCGCGCGTCAGCTGGACGCGGGTAAAACCGTACTGCTATCCAACCTGGGCTATTCTTCAACAGGGGAAATCTTCAACCTCACAGTCGAGGACGTTGCCATTAGCAGCGCTATTGCCCTGACCGCCGACAAGCTGCTAATTTATTCCGCCGAGTCGGGCATCCTTGATGATGATGGTTCGCCCATCAGCCAGCTCAATGCCGAGGAAGCGAAAGCCTTAATCCAAAAAAAAATCGAAAACAATGGCAAGGACATGCAGCTGCTCAACCTGGAGCTGGCCACCAAGACCTGCCAGGCAGGAGTGAAAAGAGCACAGGTCATTTCTTACCAGGAAGACGGCGCCCTGCTTACTGAGCTCTTCACTCGAGACGGCACCGGTACTCTTATTACACAGGAAGAATATGAGAGTGTGCGTCTAGCCTGCTTTGAAGATGTCAGGGGTATACTGGAATTAATTCAACCGCTGGAAGAAGAAGGTGCCCTAGTGGCTAGATCCCGTGAGTTGATCGAGAATGAAATTGAGCGTTTCATGGTTATAGAACGTGAAGGCATGATCATCGCCTGCGCAGCATTGTATCCCCAGGAGGACGGCAGCGCAGAATTAGCCTGTGTTGCCACCCATCCGGATTACCGTAAACAGAATCGCGGTGGCCTGATCCTAGATTTTGTTGAAAAGCATGCCAGGAAGTCCGGCCTATCTTCCCTGTTTGTTCTTACTACGAAGACGCCGCACTGGTTTCTTGAAAGGGGCTTCGGGGAAAGCGATTTAGCCTCACTGCCAGAATCCAAACAGTCACTCTATAACTACCAGCGTAATTCAAAGATTTTCAGTAAAACACTATAAGAAAATTTTAGAAAACCAACAGGGTCCAACATGCCACAGTACAGATCCCATACTTCGACGAAAGGCCGCAACATGGCAGGTGCCCGCGCGCTCTGGCGCGCCACCGGCATGAAGAACGATGATTTCAGCAAGCCCATCATTGCCGTCTCAAATTCCTTTACCCAGTTCGTTCCCGGGCACGTGCACCTGAAGGACCTAGGTCAACTGGTAGCGCGAGAAATTGAAAACTATGGGTCACGACGGCATGCTCTATTCCCTGCCGTCTCGTGAAATCATTGCCGACTCGGTGGAGTACATGGTCAACGCCCACTGTGCCGATGCGCTGGTTTGCATCTCCAACTGTGACAAGATCACCCCAGGTATGCTCATGGCCGCAATGCGCCTAAACATTCCTACCATCTTTGTGTCTGGTGGCCCCATGGAAGCCGGCAAAACCAAACTGGCCGACCAAGTCATCAAGCTTGACCTCGTGGATGCCATGGTCGCAGCCGCCGATGACTCTAAGACCGACGAAGAAGTAGACGAATATGAACGTTCCGCCTGTCCGACCTGTGGTTCATGCTCTGGCATGTTCACAGCCAACTCCATGAACTGCCTGACTGAGGCGCTGGGGCTGTCTCTGCCCGGTAACGGCTCCACCCTAGCCACTCATGCCGACAGGAAAAACCTCTTCCTCGAAGCCGGCCGCCGAATCGTTGACCTAGCCAAGCGTTACTATGAAAACGAAGACGACTCGGTTCTGCCGCGCAGCATTGCCAACTTCAAGGCTTTTGAAAATGCCATGACTCTCGACATTGCCATGGGCGGTTCCACCAACACCATACTACACCTGCTCGCTGCTGCTCTGGAGGGCGAAGTAAATTTCGACCTCAAGGACATCGACCGCCTGTCAAGAAAAGTACCGCATCTGTGCAAAGTTGCGCCAAGCACCCCGCAATACCACATGGAAGATGTCCACCGTGCCGGTGGCATCATGGGTATCCTGGGCTCACTGGACCGCGCCGGGCTGATTCACTCAGACCTGCCCATGGTGCACAGTGCGAGCGTCAGTGAGGCACTGGAAAAATATGACATCAAGCGCAATGTCTCCGACGAGGTAAAACAGTTTTACAAGGCCGGTCCTGCAGGCATACCAACGCAAACCGCGTTTAGCCAGGACACCCGGTGGGAAAGCCTAGACGATGACCGCGAAAACGGCTGTATCCGGAATATTGAAAATGCCTATTCAAAGGAAGGGGGCCTTGCCGTGTTGTTTGGCAATATTGCTGAGAATGGCGCAATTGTAAAAACCGCAGGCGTGGATGAAAGCATCTGGACCTTCTCCGGTCCGGCCCGCGTTTTTGAAAGCCAGGACAGTGCCGTGAAAGCCATTCTTGCCGATGAAATAAACGAAGGCGACGTCGTGGTCATTCGCTACGAGGGCCCCCGCGGCGGGCCCGGCATGCAGGAAATGCTATACCCAACCAGCTACCTGAAATCAAAAGGGCTCGGTAAGGCCTGCGCCCTGCTTACCGATGGTCGTTTTTCCGGCGGCACTTCCGGCCTTTCCATCGGCCATGTCTCTCCGGAAGCCGCAGAAGGCGGCGCCATCGCGCTGATCGAAGAAGGTGACACCATCGAGATCGACATCCCGAACCGCAACATAAACCTGGCTATCAGTCATGAAGATCTTCAGGCGCGTCGCGATGTCATGGATGCCAAAGGTAATGATGCCTGGAGGCCTGTTGAGGTCCGTGCCCGCAAGGTCAGCACGGCACTAAAAGCCTACGCCAAACTGACTACCAGCGCGGACAAGGGTGCGATAAGGAAGGTGGACTGATGCAGGTCTCTCAGAGAAGTCTTTTTCTATTAAAAAAAAAGAGCATGCCAAGCATGCTCTTTTTTTGTGTAGAAGAAATATCCTACTTATGTGGCTCACCCGTCTCTTCAGGCTCCTCTTCCTTTGGCTCGGGTGCCGGAGGTGGACCAAAGGCTGGCGGCGGATTTTCCTTAAGTTCATTGGCCAGACTGACAACATAGGCACGAATCTCTTCGGCGTCCTCCTCGTTAAGAAATTCACTGAATGACACCATGCCATTGTTTTGCAGGGCACCATCTATGACGATGGCATTGAACAGGGCGCTGGTATTCAGGGCCGCTGCATAACGTAGGTCGGGGAACAGACTGCTGACCCGGCCATTATTGCCATGACAGCTGGCGCAGTGTTCGTTGTAATGGGTTTCACCCGCGGCCAACAATTGTTCATCGCCAAAGTTGGCAGGTGGATTCAGTTCCGGTGGCGTATAGGTAATCATCTCCGGCAATTCCTGATCACCGCCCAGCCTGTAGACCAGCAACCTTGCATAATTGGGCGCCCAGTAGCCGCTCCTGAAGTTGCTCTGGCCACCTACTACAGCGATGTACTGTTCGCCCTCTATTTCGTAGCTGACTGCGCCACCGACGATGCCTGCCTGGGTCTCCGTGGACCAGACTTGCTCGCCATCATCAGCACGATAAGCAGAAAAAGTGGCACCTGAAGCTTGAAATACAAGGTTGCCCGCGGTTGTCATTACACCTGCGCGGGCGCTACCCATACGTTGCTGCCATACCGGCTCCTTCGCTACCGGGTCCCAAGCCAGCAGATACGAACCGCTGCCTTCAAGCTCTGGAGCAGGCATCTGTGGACGCTTGCCCACATTAATAGAGAGAAGCTGGTTGCCCATCTTGGCTCCTGCCTCGGCAACCAGGGGGAAACTGCCGTAATTGGTCGGTACATACATCAGCCCGGTATCTGGATTGAATGCCATCGGGTGCCAGCTATGGGCACCACCCGCAGAAGGTACGACATGGAAGCCGCGGTCACCAAAGGCACCGTAGTTGGCTTCGGGATTAATCACCGGGCGAAAATTTTCATCAAAGCCCAACATCCAGTTTGCCGTCGGTACGTAAAGGTCAGCCGATAGCACTTCACCAGTGATCGTATCAATGACATAAAATACGCCATTCTTTGGGGCCTGCATCACAACATGGCGTTCCACGCCATCGATAACCAGGTCCGCAGTTACCAGTGACTGGGTGTTATCAAAATCCCAACTGTCCATTGGCGTGGCCTGGTAATGCCAGCGGTATTCACCGGTATTGGCATCAAGAGCGACGATGGACGCTGTAAAGAGGTTGTCGCCCCCACCAGGGGAACGAATCTCGGCTGGCCAAGGAGCGCCGTTGCCGGTACCGATAATGACGTGATCGCTGACCGGATCATAGATGATGGCATCCCACGGCGTACCGCCGCCACCAGTTTTCCACCACTCACCGTTCCAGGTGTCTGCGGCCCATTCCAGTTCCGGCTGTTCAAAACCCAGTTCCGGATTGCCAGGCACTGCCCACCAGCGCCACAGCTCTTTTCCATTTTCCGCATCGTAAGCGGCCAGGTAGCCACGCATGTGGAACTCCGACCCTGCCTCGCCGATGAAAATGCGACCGTTGGCGATGCGCGGTGCTCCGGTTATAGAAAGCTGCTTCTCACGATCAGTCGCCTGCACTTCCCAGATCAACTCACCATTGACCGCATCAACCGCTACCAGGCGACCATCAAGGGTGCCCCAGATTACCTTGTCTTTCCAGAGTGCAACGCCGCGATTAACGATGCCACAGCAAAGATTCACCGCCCATTCGCCTGGGACCTTTGGGTCATATTTCCAGAGAGTTTCGCCACTGGCAGCATCAAAGGCATAGACCTTGCTCCAGGGGGCAGATACGTAAATCCGACCATCAGCGACAACAGGTGTGGTTTCATAACTACCACCACGTTCAGCAAGGTCGGCATACCAGGCCAGGCCAAGCTCGCCAATATTTTCTGCATTGACCTGATCAAGCGGACTATAGCGCTGCTCACTGTAATCACGCCCATAGGAAGCCCATTCACCGGCAGTTACATTGGCCGGGTCTACATCGGCAGAGGGCTCTGAAGCCACTAGATACGAATCGGCCTGGGTGACAACCGCACTGTCACCAGTAGTAGTCTCATCGCAGCCAGCTATAAATGCTAAAAAAACAAAGAAGAACATTCTGCCTACAAATAAAAATTCAAAGCGCATTATTGTTTCCCAAGAAAAAATTTAAGCTGCATCACGGATGTTAGCATTAGTTTTAGTGTGTGACTTATTTTTAAAACGATAAAGCTTAAAGATATGACTCAATCCCTTTACCGTGGCCGGCAAGATAGCGGTGTCTGCAGTCTTTAGCGGACTTTTATTACTGGCAGGCGATGTTATTCTTAACGCCCTGGTGTTTAATGACAACATCATAAAAAGCCAAGATTACAGGCGTTAGCCGACAAGGGTCGCCGGCGCCGTTAATTCAAATATCTTTGGCCTAGTCATTTATTTTTTGAGTTTCTCTAGCCTAGGGAATTCTTGATTAAAGCGCAGCAACTTAAAAATAATTAAATCTGCTTGTAACAACTTTTCATAAAATCTTAAATAACAACTGTAGGGAGATTCTTAATGAAGATACCATTTATCAACATGCTCGCATTTGTCAGTGCGATCATGACACCTGTCTTGGCGATGGCTCAAAACAACCTTGATGACATCAGCTGCACCCGGGGCGGCCTGCAAAACGCAGTGGATCTTTATGTCGCGGCACAAGCCAGTGGCGATATATCAAATATGCCACTACCTTCTGGTATGGGGTACTGGGAAAACGAGCAGCGAATTGATATCAATTCTGGCCTGATCAACAAACCCATGCAGATTGACCACCATATGAGCCTGCTTGACCAGGATTCGTGCCAGACCTTTACTGAGGTTATAGTGAATGATGCCGAGGAACCATACGTGCTAGGCACACGTATGCGGGTTAATCATGACAAGATCGCTGAAATTGAAATTGTGTGGACTACCACCGATTATTGGCTGTTTGATGCCGAGGCTTACCTGAATTATTCCTCCTCAGAAAACTGGGGTCCAATCCGCGCAGCAGAAAGAGCGTCGCGTGGTGAACTGGTATCAGCCGCTAATGCTTACCTGGATGCATTCCTTGAAGGAAAGATTGACCTCGTGCCTTGGGGCTTTCCCTGTGTGCGTGTTGAAGGTGGCGCCTACACAGGCCGCGGTTCCCCCGATGACAGCTGTGAAGTGGGCGTGCCTGCGGGTGTAAATATCGCGAATCGCCGTTTTGTCGTGGACGAAGTAATTGGTTCAGTAGTGGTGTACTGCACCTTCGGTGCTGGCGGCCCCAACGGCGGAAGCGGCTCTGCCGATACGCACCTGTTCCGTGTTGAAAATGGAAGGCTGCGCTATGTGCATACACTGACCCACCTGTTGATGTCTGACTTCCAAGGCGGGGGTGCCGACTAGACATCCGAGGCGGGTAACAAGACTGCATGATTTTCATAATATACTTTTTCGCACTGTTACTGCTTCTCGCCGGCATAGTCATCCTTGCGAACCCTGACATCGTCATTAACCTGATCCAGAAAAATACCGAGAGCCCTGGTCTTTATGCCGGAGCGATCCTGGCCAGGCTTGGTCTCGGCATTATCCTAGTCATGATGGCCGGATTTTCACGATTTCCCCTGGCTGTGACGGTAATTGGCTGGCTCGCCATTGCTGCTGCCGCTGTATTCCTTTTTTTGGGCAAACGGCGCTTCCAGGCCATGATAAAAACCATCCTGGTGAAACTGAAACCCTGGGGGCGGGTTGGCGGTATCGCCTCCCTTGGCTTTGGCGGCTTCCTGCTGTATGCCTTTGTCTGAGATTTTTGGTATGCGAAACCCATGTTAGAAATCCAACTTGTTGATTACACGAAAGCCCGGGGCACCATCCACGAAATTCGCCACCAGGTTTTTACTCTGGAACAACATGTGGACTCGGAGCTGGATTTTGACGGGCAGGATGAAAATGCGTTCCAGGTAATCGCCTATGCTAATAACAAACCGGCAGGTACCGGGCGTATGCTCAGTGACGGTCATATCGGACGAATAGCAGTTCTGGGCGGGTTCAGAAAGCTGGGGGCAGGCACGCTAATAGTGAATACCCTTATAGAACTGGCCCGCGAAAGAAAATTTTCGCGGGTATTCCTTGGCGCACAGGTCTTGGCCATGCCCTTTTACGAAAAGCTAGGATTCACTGCCTACGGTGAAACCTACATGGAAGCCGGCATACTGCATATGCCAATGGAAATCGACCTAGAAACCCCTTAATTGCTAAACTTTTTGAATTTAATGATGACCTGTTTTTACAGCCAGTTTACTTCTTCAGCTCAGACCGTAATACCCATTTGAAACTTTCACGGCACGAATTATCAGCTGGCAATAGTCTTCGATGAAGGTAAGGTGGTATCTGGGACGGGCTTTATCTTTAAGGCCTTGTCACTTATGAAAAATCTCAGTCGAAAGGCGCAGGTAAGGCCATGACCAGCCTCCTAAAAACTTTCTATCCTACCGCTTACCACTTCGGTATTCCTGACGTATAAGGTTGAAGCTGCGGTATACTGCCGCCTCTATTTTTATGCTGGCCAATCTATGTATGAACATGACAAGAATCTTGTACTAATCGGGATGCCTGGTTCTGGCAAAAGCACCGTTGGCGTGCTTCTGGCCAAGTTAACGTCTCGAGACTTTGTTGATACAGACGTAGTTATACAAGGCCACGAGCATCGATCGCTGCAGGATATCATCGATAATGACGGCTACCTAATGCTCCGCGACATAGAAGAGAAGTGGGTTTCAACACTAAATCTTGAAAACACCGTTATCTCTACTGGCGGCAGTGTTGTTTACAGCGAGAAAAGTATGACCAATCTCAGTAGCAATGGTCTCAATATTTTTCTTGATGTTAGCCTTGACACCCTCATGCAGCGCATTAATGACTACGATCAGCGTGGTATTGCCCGTCGCCCGAATCAGAGCTTTGAAGAATTATTTGAGGAACGATCAGCGCTCTATGAAAAGTATGCCGATATCACCATTGATGCAGACCAGTTAAGCCAGGATGAGGTATGTCATGAAATTCTCAAAAGGCTTTGACCGAACTGCATTGCGCATGACTTGAAGAGAATCAATCCTCTATGAATTTTGTCTATATTTTAAGAACTAGCTGATTGTATTCATCGTATCTACGGGCCTGAATCTACCTATTTTCACCGGAGCAAACCATGGCACATTTCCCCGATACACGAGCTTTCACAGGCATTCTTAACATGCTGCGTTTCGAGGGCGATATCCTAGATTGCGAGGTGGAGGGTGAGATTCCTTCTCAGCTGAGCGGCACATTTCATCGCGTTCACCCCGATCAACAGTTCCCACCAATTTTAGATGATGACCAGTTTTTTAACGGCGACGGGATGATTTCGCTCTTTCGTTTTCGCAACGGCAAGGTGGATTTCAAGCAACGCTATGCACAGACTGACAAGTGGAAGCTGGAGCGCGAAGCAGGCAAGGCCCTTTTTGGCGCTTACCGCAATCCACTTACGGATGATCCCTCCGTAAAGGGCCAGATTCGCGGCACTGCTAACACCACACCAATGGTTCATGCCGGTAAACTCTTTGCAATGAAGGAAGACAGTCCACCCCTGCTTATGGACCCGTTAACGCTTGAAACCTTCGGCTTTACTGATTTTGACGGAAAGATGAAAAGTGAAACCTTCTGCGCCCACCCCAAAATCGATCCCATAACCGGAAACATGATTGCATTCAGCTACGGCGCCAGAGGACTTTGCACCAAGGAGTGCACATACATGGAAGTGAGTCCAACCGGCGAGCTCCTGAAGGAAGTCTGGTTTGACGTACCCTATACCTGCATGCTGCATGACTTTGGTGCTACCGAGGATTACGTGGTGTTTCATATCATTCCCATTATCTGCAACTGGGAAAGGGTCGAGAAGCGTATGCCTTATTTTGGCTTTGACACTACGCTGCCAATTTATCTTGGCGTGCTACCAAGAGATGGCGAGGGCAAAGATATGAAATGGTTTAAAGGCCCAAACCTTTTCTGTTCGCACGTCATGAACGCATTCAACGAAGGTTCAAAAATCTTTTTCGATGTCCCTGTCGCCAAAAACAACATGTTTCCTTTCTTTCCCGACGTGCACGGGGCTGCATACAAGCCTGAAGAGGCACAGTCCCGTATGACAAGATGGACTGTTGATTACAATAGCAAGGACGAAGACTTTGAGAGCATGCAGAAAATGACCGATATGGTCGGTGAGTTTCCACGCATTGATGACCGCTATGTCACACAACAGCATGACTATGGCTGGCTTCTTGTCACGGATCCAACACTTCAGTTCAATGGACCTGGAGGTCGCGCCTCCGGCCTGATGATTAACAAGCTCGGCTATATGGATTTTCTAACCGGCAAACAATCAGAATGGTGGGCCGGCCCGGACTGCGTCATACAGGAACCCTGTTTTATACCAAGGTCTCCTGATGCGCCGCAGGGTGATGGCTACCTGATCGCGCTGGTAGACGACATCATCAACAACTATTCAAAACTCGCTATCTTTGAAGCCCAGGCAATTGAGGAAGGGCCTATTGGTTCGGTAAATCTCCCCTTCCGCCTCAGGCAGGGTCTTCATGGAAACTGGGCGGATGAGCGTAAACTCAGTATTCCCTGATCATGGCTTCAGAAGAAGTGACATACCGGCCGGCAGAAAAACAGGATGCCCGCCGGATTGCTGAACTCTATTCCATCGCCTCTGATGGTATTTCAGACTATATCTGGTCCAAAATGGCCGAGCCCGGTGACAACTTACTGGATATCGGGCAGCAGCGGCATGAAAGAAAGAACACTGCCTTCAGCTATGAAAATTGTACAGTGGCTGAAGCTAACAACACGGTGGTTGCCGTTCTACTGGCCTATGAAATGCTTGAGGACGATTACATCGAGGAAGACCCTGTCCTGAAACCGTTCTGGCTGCTCGAGGAAACTAATAGCTTTTACATCGCCGGCATTGCCGTGGATGAAGCATGGCGCCAAAAAGGTATCGCGCGAGCTCTGATGGATCAGGCTGAGGACCGGTGCCGTCAATCAGGATTCGACAAACTTTCGCTGATCGTTTTCGAAGCTAACAAGGTGGCCCATGATTTTTACCTGCGACTAGGTTACGTGGAGATAATGCGCAAGACGATTGTTGATCACCCTAAGATTTACTATACAGGCGATGCCCTGCTGCTGGTGAAATCCCTCTAGGGGCATTCCTGGCCCAACACGCTTGTTTTCTGATTTGTCTGGGTTCATAGTTTAAACCCTGCCGCTTAACATCACTGCCAAATCGGCGAAACGAGAGAGAGCCTTATGAGCAGACCCAAGCCACCGCTATTACTAGCAATGAGTGCCTCGCTAGCCCTCTTGGCCTCTGTCGCTGGAGCACAAACCGCAATAGAGGCTCCCCATTACAATAGCGAGGGTGAACTGCTTTATCCGGAAGACACCGACATGTGGGTTCACATGGGTAGTTCCCTGGGCAGTGATTATAGCGAGGGGCCATTTGATCCAGAGAATCCGGGGACGCTCGGTGTCGTCCAGATGGAGCCTTCGGCCTACAGGTACTTCATGGAAAACAATGAGTATGCTGATGGAACAATGTTCCTGCTTTCTTTCTATGCCAGTGAATCAGAGTCCAGCCCCCAGCTATCTGGCTTCGTCCAGGGCCAGCTCAACGCAAAAGAAATTCACGTTATTGATTCAGCACGATTCGAGGAGGGACGAGGATTTTTTCTTTACGAAGCTGAAGATATTGCAGGTGATGCCTCGCCTAAGCTGCCAAATGGCAGCACCTGTGTCGTCTGCCACATGGCGGAGGGAGACTATAATGGGACGTTCACTCAGTTTTATCCTCCCATTAGGGATAATGTCCCAGCCGGCTAAGGCCGCTCTTTTATAGATA
>RFVC01000081.1 GCA_009922595.1 Gammaproteobacteria bacterium
TGTAGGTTGTGGGGGGGCGGAGGGTCAGCAACAGCGTTTTGTTTTGGCTCGCAACGGATCGGAGCGTATTACTTCTCTTCAATTGCTTACATAACTCGGAGGACTCTCCCATGCGTATGAAATTAGCTCGAGGCTTCACTCTCATTGAATTGCTCGTTGTCATTGCGATTATCGGCGTACTTGTCGGCTTGCTGCTACCGGCCGTGCAGCAGGCCCGAGAAGCTGCGCGACGGAACTCCTGTGGAAACAACCTGAAACAAATCGGCGTCGGCCTCCATAACTATGCCGATGTCACGATGAATAATGCTGACAATTCCTTCCCAGCGGTTGTCGAGCTAGAGGCAAATGGGGGCGGAATCTCGGCCCTAACTCAAGCGGGCGAAACCGGCTGGGGATGGATGGCACAAATCCTGCCTATGATGGAAGAACAAGATCTTTATTCACAATTTGAGTCCGCTGGCTCAAACGGCTTTCGGGCGCCGTACCCAGCCGCCAGCGCGATTCATTGGAATAATGCTCCTGGTGGAAGCAGTCTCGTTGGGCCATACCTCTGCCCGTCATGGGGTCCCGAGATCAACGACATAAATGGTGTCAATTTCCAGACCCTGTTCCCAGAGGGCCGAACAGTCCGTAACGGTGGCACGACATATCGGGCGAATGTTGGTCGCAACTACTACGACAACATCATGGTTGGATCAACAAACTTCAACCAGAATTGGATTCAAAGCTCACTTGGCGGTTTTACACATGGCGTCCTCGCCCCTACCGCCGCCAACGCTAGTGGCACAAGCATGCCATTTGATGCGGCACGGACTGGCATGAAAGGCTTTACCGATGGCCTCTCAAAAACCGCGATGGTTATCGAAAATGCACTTTCAACCCAGTGGTGGCGAGGAGGGCACCGATCCGTAACTTGGAACCAAACCACAAAATGGGATGCCGGCGACGTGCCCGGCACAGCCACTCAACTCACGGTGGCAGATCCCACTAAAACCTGGACAATGAATTTCCACTCCCCAAGTTCTGGGCATGTGGCAGTATTCGGTGTCCTTAAGGGTGATGGTGCTGTTGAGTTTTTGCCATACAGCATTGGCCGCGACGCCTACATTGCGCTTTTAACTCGCGCCAACGCGGACTAGTCAGCTTTTGGCTTGGGCTTTCCTGTCACATGAGGTGCCAGGAAAGCCGTGCCAATTTCTTCGCAACTTGCTTTCAACTCAAACCTGGGGTTTTTATGCATTTTTTACACACCATTTTGCTTCTTTCGCTCTGTGCCTTGGCAGGATGCTCAAAGGGGTCTTCTTCACCAAGACCCGATGATCTCCAGCAGCGGTTGAGCATGTACTCCTATGTCGCCGAAATGCACCATCGAGAGATGGTCATATCTGGTTACGCGAAAGAACTCTATCAATGTGCAGAGTTGCTTCCAGAAACGTTTTCAGATCCGGAGACCGCCAAGGAATTGCTCAAAGAATTGCAAAAAAACAGGAAAGATAAAGAAGCCATAAAGAAAATAACCAAGCAATTAGCCGACCTCTTACCTCTACCGGAAAAGTACGCTGCGTCGCGACTAAAGGACTCATCCAGCGAGACGGCCGACGAATAATTTCTCGCGTCATTTTTAGCCTAAACATCGGCTCTTTTTTCCCATGGACTCTCGGGCTCTTATCAAGCGGGAATCGATCCCACACTCGGTCGCCTTCCCAGACAATTCTGCACTGCTACCGAAGCTGCAGGCTGCCGTCGATTCAGTCGGACATAAAAAACAAGAGGCTAAGAAAATCAGCCCGCTTCACATGTCATTGGCCTTACATCAGGTAGCATCCAAAGCAGGCCATGGCTTCCTGCCCCAGGGGAATCGCCAGAAGAGCCGCGAATGCAGGAAATGAGCAATGAACAGCGGATCGGGTGGCTGACGCTAACGTCTCGAAGATAGGAAAAGACATTCGGGAACAGCGGGCGGCCCCCACGGAAACGCAGATCAGCCAGCCAGAGTTGCCCGCGAATGCGAAAATGATCCTCCACCCCAGAACTCATTCAGACTCTCGAGTAACAAGATGCACAGAAGTCAGCGTCCCACCAGGCTCGAGAGCAATTTCAATCTCATTCATTGACCGAACGTCTTTTCCAGCCAACTCGAGTTCGAGAGGTGCAAAATACTCACTGAATTCTGCGGCATCTCCGGGCTCAATGTCACACTGCTTCCCGTTAAACTTCACCCGAACAGGACGCTGAACACCCCCCTTCCGATGGACACCCACTACCAGTTTGGCTGCCACAATCTTCTCTGGCTTGGCGTCTACTTTGATCTCAAATGAAAGTGGTGCGTCTCCTGCCTTCACTGCAGTATCCAAGGCATAGTACCGCTGCATTTCGAGCGATCCCTCGGGGGCAAGTGGCTTCTCGAGATGCAGACGCACAACTGTTGTTTCATTCACGTCAACTGGAACAGCACTTATGCTCACCTCGTGATCAGGCTCAAACACAACTTCCCCACCGTGATAATTGAGACGAACCTGTGTCGTCTTCGCAACTGCCACCTGTTTGGCAACCGCTGAAAGATCAACGGCGATTTGCCTGCCGCTCATATTCGTAATCGCCAGAGAAATTTTCTCTGGATCATGGACAGCGACTACGTCGAGCCACCTCCGCTCGAAATTGACTGGCAAGCGTTTGCCATCAAAGTCACGCCATAACTCGAAATAGTTCGAGATAACCGTCGGCTCAAAGTCTTCAATCTTCCAGTGTCGTTCTCGGTCGCGTTTCGGCGTAAACGCCGCGTCGCCACTGAACGGATTCCACGACATATGGAGAAAGATAAATGGCACAAAGAGTCTGATCTGGTCTGGCCTTTGCATTGATTTTGTCAAATACGCATTCCACGCGAGCAATCGCAGCCAATTATCCGAGGGCTGACGGCCATTCTGCAGTGACCCACACTCCGTAATTAAAATCGGCAGGACATTGTTGGCCTTGTGCATATGTGCCCGAAGCATGTCAAGAATCGCTTCATACCGCCCCAGAAGGTAGTTTGAATAGCCTTCAGCTCGCCGCTCATAAGCCCCGAGCATGAGCGCGTTTTCGTAGAAATGATGCGAAAAGAAATCGATGTGCCCGCGAGTTTCATCGATAAATCGAGCCTGATTTCGAAACAGGTCGAAGTCTTTCACCTGCACTTGCATGTACGCCGACGAAGGTCCTCCCACCTTGACGTCCGCTGCCTTCTCATGGATTGCATCTGCCACTCGATTATGGAAGTCAGCGAGCAGACCCCAGCCGTCGATGCCCTGGCTCTCCTTCCAATGATGAGCCCACTCTGACTGCACGCTACTTTCGTTTTTTACTTCCCACCACTTCGCGGTAAAACCACCGTCTCTGATTTGGTCTTCAACGTAAGCCGCTGCTAATTCTGCGGCCTGATCAAAACATTCAATCTTTGGTGTTCCACGCCCTACGAGTGGCACGGACATGAAGTCAGGCCAGTCATTGAAGCAACACGCAAAAGGGGTCTGCTTAAACGCCGCAATGGTATTCCGATGCCGCACGCCAGCATCGTATTGCTTGAAAAATGAGAGATCCGCGTGCCCTGGCTGCCCTGGCTTTTCCTGGAGTGGCTTCCATTTCCCCCAAGGATGTGTCAACGCCGGATTAAACTTCATTGCACTACGGCCAGGCAGAAAATTTCGCTCCTGTGCCCACTTCTCAAAACTCTGATCAACAACTCCTGGCAATTCGTGCATGCGGAACCAACGTTCACGCTGGAGCGAACTCGTTCCTCCGATCACAAGCTCATTTTGTGTATCGATTTTGACAACAACTTTTTCTCGCGGAAATTCTGATCCGAGATCTCGATAGGGAATCGTGTCAAACGTGGGTGGAATTTGCTTCTGTGCTATGAAAACGAGGTCTTCAATCTCGCACGTCTTGTTTTTGTCTTTCATCAGGAATTTGATCCGCATCCGTGCCGGCGGTTCATCCAAAACTGGAATGGACGGCATCTGCACTCTATAGAAGTCAACCACCTGCTTACTTCGCGGAGGAGCCTTGTCTGGTGAAAAAGGAATGACGTGAACCTCCTTGATCCGGTCGAGATTTCGCCCATGAAATGCAAAATGCCGAAAGAGGCCAGCAATCACTTCTGCCCCAGCGGGCAACGCTAATTCATCACCATGAGCGATCTGCTTTTTTTCGCTCAACACAACGACTTCTTTCAGCCCTCGATCTTTCCCTTCGCCAACGTAGAGAGTGGCCTTACCGTGACTAAAATCATGAAAGAGAAACTGATGGATTTGCTGCTGCCTCTCCCCCTCTTTACTCAAACGCTGGCCACACACTTCATTTCCAGTGGCCGCTCCAACCACAACGGCGAGCAAGATCAATTTTTTCAAAGACACGTCGCACTCCCATTTATTTTTGTGACTGATTGAGTTCCCTGCCCTGCAAGACTCATTCATCCGCAAGAAAACATCAACTCAGAAAGCTGACTGTTAAATAACTTTACCAGCTAGTGCAGACTGTCACGTTGCGCAACTGTCGGGCACTGTGACTCGACAATTCTTCGATACTTCGCCAACAAGTCCTGAACGACAGCCTGACATTCCAGATCCTGAATTCGGTCGAGTTCTTCCCCGGGGTCCTGCTCAAGGTCGTAGAGGTGAATTGGATCAAATACCGTCCTCTTGTGATTGCTTTGAGCGATCATTTTCCAGGCTCCTTCCCTGATCATGACCTCGTTTTTTGACCCCGCCTGATGCACCCAGAAACCACGCTTACGGAAGGTTCCTTGACCTGTAAAAAGAGGAAGCAAATTATTTGAATCCATTGCCTCACCCTCAGGGATCTTTGTTCCCACAATCGCTGCAAGCGTTGCGACGAGGTCCTGATTCACTGCTAATTCATTCGTTACCCCGGGGGCAATCCGGCCTGGCCAAACAGCAAAAAAGGGAACACGATGACCACCCTCGAATGGAGAGTTTTTATTGCCCTTCCAACCACCATTCGATGCATGACCATGCTGGCCTGCTTTCCAATCCACAAGGCCACCATTATCTGACGTTATGATGAAAAGAGTGTTTTTCTCTTCGCCACTTTTCCGGACCGCATCAACGATTCTCTTTATTTGCATATCAAGGTCGAGGAGCATATCGAGATGAGCCGTTGGTGTCTCCCCCCTGATCTTCGTGCCATCAAACTCAACCGGTGGACAGTGCGGCATGTGCA
>RFVC01000082.1 GCA_009922595.1 Gammaproteobacteria bacterium
CGCCGCCACCGAAGCATCATCGCGGATATTGCAGAACACAGGCTCGACCTGCCCGACCACGCCATAGGGCTTTACATGAAGCGCCTCGTTCGGATTGCGAACGGCGACGCGCACGCGCCAACCCTCTTTCGCCATGCGCCGCGCGATATAGCGCCCCACGAAACCCGATCCGCCGAAGATGGTAACAAGTTTGGACATAGTCGCCTCACGTTCAATATCGCCTCGGGTTTACCCCTCGCGCCCCTGCCAGACAAGGCGCATTTCCCCCTGCCGGAGGGACAAAGCATTGACCCGCACGGAATCGCGTTGACAGTCTCGCGAAGCCCCCTTAAACGCCGCTCTCACGACACCTGCCCAGGTGGCGCCTCTCCTGGGCACCAATCAATCCCATATCATGTGCCTAACACATTGATCTGTAAGCATTCCTTTGCTGCAGCCCATGTGGATGGTACGATATGGTAGACAATCTCCCTCATTATCTCATGAACAAAGGTGGAGTGTACTACTTCACCAGACATGTGCCGAATGATGTGCGGGCACATTATTTGCGGCCACGAATAGTGCTCTGTTTGAAGACCCGAAGTCGTGTATCTGCGCTTAGGGCTAGTGCCATGATTGCAGGTAAGCTTGATGACTTCTGGCTGCAGATGCGTGTGTCCAACATGGGCGTGCCAGCAGCATCATTATTGGTGAAGCCATCTGTTGTAATAGCCGCCACTTCTCATGCATCCAAGCTGTCTGATGCACTGGCGAAGTATTGTGCCTTGAAGGGGGCAGGGAGGGCTAAGCTGTTTCATGCCGCAGCTGAGAGGAACATTGGCTATGTGATCCAATGTCTGGATGACAAACCAGTCGATGCCTACTCCAGTTCAGAGGCTAGCCAGTTCCGTGATTGGTTGATGGATAAAGGGTTATCGACTGCCTCCATCAAGCGCATCTTTATTCCGGTCAAGGATGTTCGGATCATTCAGCGGGAATGTCTAAAGATCAGAGATGAACGCAGGCTGTTGATTGCACTTGTATCAGATACAGGGATGCGACTGTCAGAAGCTCTTGGACTTATCCAGGATGACATCAAGCTTGATCATGATGTGCCTCACATCACTCTTAAGCCTCACCCTTGGCGGCCATTGAAGACACCCGGCAGTAAACGACTTGTACCCCTCGTTGGTGTGGCCCTCGCAGGGTCTCACTCTAGGAGTGATCCAGCTTCGCCAGTGCGCCGTATCGTCAACCGACCTTTAACAGCGACATCGTTGTGGAGGTCCAGAATGCCATCCAACTGAATAGGATTGTTGTTGTGGGGATGCGATACAACGACTCTGTAGTAAGAGCCCGTAAGAGCCTGACGAAAGCTGGTTTGGACTTCATCTATCTTGAGTATGGTAGCTACACGAAGGGATGGCGTCGTCGTCTAGCACTTAAAATGTGGACCGGTTGGCCGACCTTCCCAATGATCTTTGTGGATGGTGTCCTGATTGGTGGCAACTCTGACCTAAAGAAGTTGCTCGCTGAGGATGGACTGTAGGATGGGTCGACTCGCAATGTCTTAACCATCTTTCACATAGCTAGGTATCTGGACTAAAAACCAATCTAAATGACTGCCAGAGCTCAGAAATCTTCAGCTAAGTTGCAAGATCATCCGATCACACATCAAGTGCGACGTTCTGCCATTTGATAACTCCTAAAAACATTATATTATTGAAATGTATCAGGAGAAGTGCGATGGAAAACTGCGAACAAGAAGCCAGGCTCGTTAACAAGCAAGCAATCATTTTGGGCCTGACCTCAGCATTAATGATTTTTGGCTTTTTAGCGATAGCTTTGAATATTCGTTCCATTATGGAGATGGAACATCCTGTTATTGCAGTAGCCATAGCTCAGATGCCGGCTGCACTTGGGGGTGCTTGGTTAGGACTTGAACTAATGTGGGCTGGCCGCAAAGAAGGCTTATCAAAAGACTAGTGGTCAGTGATGGCTTAGAATGGCCGAGGCGGAGCCAGCGCCAATAGGTATTAGATATCTTTTTGTGCCCCAATGTTTTTAACATTCAGCACGTCCCGTAGAAGCCTCCAGAGTACCGACAATATTCTTGTGCCACTCTCAACTGGATCATAGCGGCAGCGATATCTCTGCCATCCGGTAAGAAGCATTGGCCAACGATCCTACCGTAGCGATCAACATCCTTGATGTGACAACGAAGTAGTTGATCTGATATTAAGTCTGACAAAGCGTGGGTTGCTGCGTACCCTCCGGCTTCCTCTCTCTCGGGCGCATCTAGTCCCCACACTCTGATCGCTGGCTTTAGATTAACCATTCTGAACGTGTCGCCATCGGTCACGCTCTTCACGATGCCATCAAAGCTAGGTTCTTGAGCAAGCAGTTGTGTCGAGAGAAGGAATGTCGTGGCGAGACAGGCTAACAATGACTTTTTCATGTTAATGTCTCTAGTTGCCATAGTTCATTCCTCCTTTTCCATGATGCAACATCATCATCGGCATCAAGGATCGCATCTAAAGTGGGTTGTTGAAGGCCAGCCGTGTATAAAGTGATCGAGATTGGCAAGGAGTGATCACAATGAGCGAGGAAACTATGGTTAAGGGCGCTTGTTTGTGTGGAGGTGTTCAGTTTGAACTGATTCCGCCCTTACGTGATGCGTTATCGTGCCACTGCTCTCAATGTCGCAAAACCTCTGGTCACTATTGGTCGGCAACGTCTGTGCCGCTATCGCAGTTCAGGATGAGAACCTCAGATACTCTTAAATGGTATAGTTCAAGCGCAACAGCTCGGCGTGGTTTCTGTGCTACTTGCGGATCATCACTTTTTTGGGAACCAAATCCGACTTCTCCCTTCTGGAAGGATAATGAGACAATGGTTTACGTCTCCTGCGGTTCCTTGTCGGCACCAACTGGGATCAAGGAGGAAAGCCACATTTTTACGGGTGATAAAGGTGACTATTACAACCTGACCTGCGACAAGAACTTGAGCGTTGAAACATAGTGAATGTGTTCGAAAAGACTAAATATGGAGCCGGGGTTGTAAGCAGAAGTAGCCTAGCTCTTTCGGGAAACAAACTAACGAACACACCGAACTTAAAAATGACAATAAAAGATATTTTGGATAATGAACCCATTCTTTTCTGATATTTCACACATTTTAAGTCGTCTCGATATACTATCTGGGATACTCTTGCAGATAGTAAAGTGGTCCCTTGCATTCAGTCTGGCCCTCCTGCCGGCCACTGCAAAATCGTCGGAATATAGCGGGTGGAAAGAACAGAAGTTTTCTTTGTTTTCTTCGAATGATTTTGTGGCGGCAAGTGACGGATTACACATCATATCCGAAGGGACTGTATCCCTCCTATGGTCAGCTGTTCCTGAGGACAAACGAAGTTCGGTAGAAGCGGTCTGGTCTTGGGAAGTATCTACTTCAGTTCCTCCAACCGACCTTACGGTCAAAGGAGGAGACGACCGTAACATTGCTGTCTATTTCGTGTTTGCCCCGAAAGACCAAGTTGAAGAGCTTGCCACAGATTCTGTTAGCATGATGCTGAACAAGCCGACCATGAAAGTACTCATGTATGTATATGGTGGAGATCATGACCGGGGAGCGTTTCTGGAGACACCGTATCTTGGAGAGCAGGGCAAAACGATCGTCTTGCGATCATCGGTTCTTGTAAACTTAGCTCAAGACTTCAAAAAGGCATTTGATTTGCAAGATTTCAGGCTGATGGGCTTGGCCATTTCAGCTGATAGCGATGACACCAAGAGCAAAATAGTCGCTAAAATCTCCCCAATCGAACTGCGCTAGCTTTTTCAAAAGGTATTGAACGCCAATGCTTCGACGTGGGCTAGAATCTAAGTACTGGGTTAAGCTGATCGCAGGCGCACTAGTCCTGTATGGTCTCTACTGGTATAATTCGCCTTACCAGCGTTGCGATAATCTAGGAAAGAAGCTGGAAGCTTCGAATATTGGTGCTTTGGACAAACATACCATCAAGTTACTCTGCCTATCCCAAACTTTCTGGTGAGCGCTTATACTTGGATGGGTCCTTATAGACCTTCCGCTTCAAAGCGGTTCATACCTGCCATGACCTTCCGCCAAAAACACTGTGCTGCCCTCACAGCCTAGCCGTCTGCACTTCCCACGCTTCCCAATCAAGCTGAACTCTGGGCCGTGGTGGGACTGCAGCAGCTCATCAAGGTCTACCACCAATGTCAGGTCGCACTTGGAACAGTGAGCACGAACCTTCACGCCTTCCTTGATCATGTTGGCGACTGTCTGGAACCGCTTAGGGATGAGTCGTTCAACTCGCAAGGCTCAATGCTTAGGGGATTGTCGAGTCGCTTTGGGCAGAATTTGAAGTTTCGGGCCCTCTATGATAACTATCAAGCATGAAAGTGTTAGGCATTACAGCTCTACTACTTTGGGCAATCTCGATTACGACCAGCCTGATTGCTGAGAGCCAATATGTGTCCGTTGACACAGGTCTAGGTCTGACGATGTTGAATATGTTTGTGATCTGGCCCCTAACAGGCGTCACAACAGCCATCTTCATAATCGCATTAGTTCTCAAAAGAAGTGAAAACCCGGTTGATGAGAATCTTAAGGCTGAACGGATCCCAAGAAATCTAATTTCTTCCCAGAAATCCGAAGCAACACGTCGTCACAGTCGACGCAACTTGTTGACCAAGCTGATTGTTGTCTGCTCCATACTAATTGCACTGACAATAATAGCAATTCCCTTAACTATATTGTTCGATGTCAGGCTGCCAGATTTCCTTAACTCCAGTTCCCGGTATCCTTTGGGTTTCCGTCTGCTTGAACAAGCTTTGCCTATAGAAATCATCATAATCCTCGGCTTAGCAATTATCTACCTAGTGAGAAAAACTGACGAATAGTAAAAGGGAACATGCCCCTTTGTTACCAAATCTGAAACATCCTAGTTAGCAAGGATGTTAATAGCTGTGGCCTAAAAAGAAGCTCATCGGGTATCAGTCGTTCTACCTTACCCTTTGGCCCGACTCTCTCCCAAGCTAGATATTCATGATTTGTTCTTATTGTGAGAT
>RFVC01000083.1 GCA_009922595.1 Gammaproteobacteria bacterium
AATGGCGACATCCTCTCTAACGCCACCATCACTGACGATAACAAGACCTATCAAACCGACGACCAAGGTCGGTTTCAGTTTCCAGACTCCTGTCCAAAGCTTGACCATCAGGGTGAAGATGGAACTTTGTACACAATGCTTGAATTTTGTGGTGTGAATGAAACTGACAGGGTCTATAAATTTAATCTTACGAAAGAAATTTCCCTCAGCGGGACAGCGAGGGTTGATAATTTTTGCGACTGTTTTATTCGATTTTTTAATCTTGATAGCAGATATGGAACAACCACTGGGTCTGGACTTCAAACCAATAAAAACCATTCTTTCGACGTTAAGGTTCCCTCTGGCAGATACAGGGTTGTTGTAATTTCAAGCAGCTGGCCAGAACCAAAAGGCGACTACTACATATCTTCAGTTGGCGTCGATGCAACCGGGGGCTCTGTCTCCGACATAGTTGTGCCTGTAAACCGCGACTTTCCAATTTCCAGGTTTGCCAAAAATCCCCCAAGGGCGGACAGGATCAGCGTTGTACACACTGACGACCCAAGATTTTCTTATGTGACAGGAGAGCCAGGCGCGGCAGAGCCGCTGGTGCCGGTCAGTGTGTTTAATATCCAAACAGGCCAAGGATATACAGCCGCCTCTGAGAAAGATGGCAGCTTTTCGATTAAGTTTTTTGCCCCGCCCGGCTCTTTCATCCAGGTATCTCAGGAGAGACATGCTGATGCCTACAATGGGTACACCTCCCAGGCACCAGCCACAGTTATCAAAGTACCTCAGGACGATGAAGAATATGGAATCGCCACCGGACAAAGGCTTAACCAGAGCCAAAATAGCAATGGCTTCAACGATTTGGATATCAAAGGAGGAAGAGACCCCGGAGTCGTTTGGCTGAGCGGCGAGCTTGATTCAACAGTCTGGAGTGGAGGACGCGAGGGTAAACTCAACGGCAACTTGCAGATCTTTTCCCGCAATATTGGCTTGGGTGCAGTACCTAATCTAAAAAGCGGAAACGCTTACCTCGAACTTCTCTTTGATGCTGACGGAAAACAAAAAGCTGCTGCTCCTGAGAACAGCTCGAGCGACATGACCATAACGGGCCTCCCGATAGATCGGTCGCAAAATATTGATAGCGAGTCCATTTATATAGGAGATCTCATTTTCAGTGACTACAAGAAAATTGATTCCACCAGCGGTGAGGCGAAATGGTCACTGGATTACAAGGTGCCGGATGACATCCCAGAAGGCATCTACCAGCTCGTCCTAACAGGCCAAGGATGGTCGATGAATCCCATGGTTTCAGGATTGACCAGCGACGAATTATTTTATGACGACATGTACGGAGAGCCCTTCTCTCATCTCAGTACTATTCATGGGGCCGCTAGGATTACCATTGGAAACCCCGCTACGCCTAGACTCTACTCTGCCCTCCTGATGAACACCTTCAGCAACGGCTCAAGAGGCACAGTGGCCAAGGAAGATGCCAAAACCGCCTTTGGTATATCAGATAGGCTAATTACGAATTCTGAAAAACTTATTCTGCCGCCATCAACTAGGCCCGACGGCTCGATCAAAAAATATAAAATCGAGCCATTTATTCCGCTGACCGCCTATAGCAACAAAGAGTGGATAAGCAATCCCAAGGTCGCCTTCAAGTTCCCCTCCGGATCGCTTAAGGCAACAATCCTCTACCCAAATGGACAGACCAAGACGATAGGCCCCTACTCGATCAAAGGAAGCTACCTACAAAAAGGAATGACCGAATTAGGTGAAGTTGTAGTCGAAAACAGCAATGCTCCAGATCTTCACTATGCACTAACAACCTATAGGGATGAGCTTAACGTTAATCTCAGCCAGTACGGCGAGCATGTAGTAACCCTGGAGGGACGGATAGAAGATATCCATGGCAACCGTTACACCATAGGTGGCACCTACCCTATCTACATTGCTGAAATTTTTGATATCGAGACCGGCGTCTTTCCGGGTACCCCCTTTGAAGTGGGTGATAAATTTGCATCCTCGGTGATTATCCAGCCCGGTCTATCGGCCGACGTTAAAATTGACATTACACACTACCCAAACTCCTCTGCGGCAAACAGGATCCAAAAATCTTTCGAAGGCACTGCCAATCGTTTTGGCTATTTCAGCGCGGAGGAGGAACCTTTTTCGTTTGACGACCCCGGTGAGTACCACGTTAATTTCGATGTCAGCTACAAATCACCCGATGGGACACTGTGGATGGCTTCAAGGCAGTGGGCCTCTGTTGTTGAAACACCTGATAGCGGCATTATCACTAGGGGTAGCCGAGGTAGCGAAAGCCAGATAGAGACCAAACAGTGGTATTTTTTTGAGGAATCTCGAAATCAAAATGCTCACTTCTTCACGCCCTTCCAGACCGGTGACGTAATGTGGACAGCAAACTTCACCGAGTGGAATGCGGCGATGACTAACATAGTTACCCTGGAAGATGATGGATCGCTATTGGCAGTCGCATCTGACCGAAACCTGAATAGTTATTCTGGCTCCACCATGCTCTCATCTAACGTGCCCAATGTCTGGCCAAGACGTATTCCGCCTTTTGTTGACCCTACACAGCCCGATATCCACTGGAGTTACTATTACTCCGGCATAGGCAGGCCCGGCGTGAGTGTCAGGGAGTTTGTGGGCACTGATCAAAGTAGTAACGCTTACTGGCGTTTTGATACCCCATACGCCTATCAGCTTGGCAGCGGGTATAAAGGAGACAGACCCAACGACTTCAAGTTTATTTTTGGCGGCGCTGTATACCAGGCCCCAGAGCAGGACTTCTACTACTATGGCGCCTACGGCTCCCTGTGGACGATGCTTCCTGACTCAGACGAACAGGGAGGGCGTGTCATGCCGCCATTCCAGGGCGCCGCAGGCGGCCCCTCTGGTGGTCCTTTATTTACCATGCTCGGCGAGGAGATCGATATATTCTTACACCCACAAGGCGTCAGGCCGGGTTCAATCTTAGAGATCGGTGATATCGTAAGCTTCTCAGCCCAGGTCGCACCCACTCTTTCCTCCAAGGTAGAGGTAAGCATCGAGTCGCCCAGCGGAAAGATGCGCAAGCTCAGTGGTCTGGCCAACAAGGTTGGCTACTTCTACCTACCAAACGAGGATTATGTCGTCAGTGAGGCCGGCGTGCATACGGTCACAGTGTCGGTGACTCACGAAGGACAGACCTCAGCCGGACTGGTCGAACCGCCCTACCCAACCGGTTCAGTGCTTGGCGCATACGACAATAAGTTTGAATTTTATGTGGTCAGTGAGAATTCAAAATCTGCAAACTTCACTTCTCAGATACCTGAGAAACTTGGCAACGATGCGAGCCTAACGGTATCACTGGACTCCGGTAGCAACAATAACGTCAGTTGGGCTTATAAAACTGCAGTCATGCCTGGATTTATCCTATCTCAGGAAAACTCGGCCAGTACCGACTTTACCTATGACGCCTATGCGCTTAGCGAATCATTTCCTAACCTAGACCTACCCGGCGGAGAGCTGCAAAGAAGAAATGGTGCTGACACCATCACCTTGAGCTTCTTGCTGGAGGGCCAAGACTCGCAGGGCAACACAGTTTATGAGGGCCGGCAGGCGCTCATTCAGGGCGAAGATATCCTTACCCCCGACCATCTCAAGGCAGTCAAGATAGAAGAAATAGTAAGCAACATAGCTGAAACGGAATCACTAAAGACCATCAGAACATCAGACGGTAGCGATACGACAGCTAAATTTGGGGCAGGTGCGACTGATGATAACGGCGAGAGCACGTCTAAAAGCTTTACCAGCGGTTCTTTGATAACGATAGCAGGTTCAATATCCCCTCAAGAAGAGGACGTTGGTGCTGCCGCCGAAATCTTTGTGGTTTTGTATACCGAAAAAAGCCTGACGACCCTTGATGTGGACGGTAATTATCAGAAGTGGTCTGGCAGCCTAAAGACCATACAGCCGGCCTATGAAACTAGCGCGCTAAAAAGCAACGAAAACTTTAAGGTCTTCTCCGGCGAAGTACAGAGTGGACTCTATCGAGTCTTTTTAGGATACAGACTTGCCGATGGTGGGCCAATCCACTTTAACGCCTCAGCGTTCAGGATAAGTGTGGATTAAAACTCCAGCCCAGAATCAGAGCGGAACAACCTCAATGATGCCAGGTATGTCCAGCCCTCAGGGTCAGTAAATTCACGTGAGGAGGTAACGAGTAGCTTAATTTCGTACTCACCTTCTTTTATATTTTTGATGGGAGCTGTAATCAAACCTGTATCGTCTGCGCCAATTTCAAAGTAACTAATATCCTTTGTGAATGAATTTTTTTTGCTTAGCCAATACTTTCTTCCCTCAGGAGTTGCCAGTTGAAACAGGACAATCTCATCTGGATTAGGTTCTTTTTTCAGAGAAATGTTTAAGTGCCCGTTGCGACTCTCTACAACTATCGAATTCAAGGAAGTTGCAGAATCTACAGCAGCACTTATTTTTTCCTCTAAAAACTTATCTTGAATTTCAATATTTTTTAAGAAATAGGCCAAATTTTCCCTTGCCTTTGAGTCTACCCCACTGAGAGAGCCATGATTTCCAATATCCGCTATCTCATCCAACACACTATTAAGATCTTTGGCCCTTCCATCATGGAGATAGGGTGAGGAGCGCCCCAAATCTAGAAGCGACGGTGTATTGATAGCTGTAGCATTGTTGGCCACCGCATGCTCCAGGCCATCCATGTATATTGGAGGTGTATGACATTCCGCACAACCTGTGTCATCACGAAAGAATATATCTTTTCCTGCGGCGTAAATTTCTTCAGATTTATCTCCAATTATCCTTGGAAATTTTATAGTCTCCATATAAGCAGCCAAGGCATCTAAATCCTCCGACCTTCCTGAATTACTAGGTGCCGTGTCGCAAGCAGGATCGCAATTATCACCTCCTCCTGACAGGCCACTCCCAGCTTGAAGCCCCTGTATC
>RFVC01000084.1 GCA_009922595.1 Gammaproteobacteria bacterium
TCTCACTCGGACTGGAACTTCCCTGAGGGGTGGGGTGGTGGTGCAGGCGGTGTAGTCGGCGGTCCACCTGTACCCTTCGGGCTTTTCCAAACTATCAACGCAGGCATACCTCAGACACTTAGTTATGATGATGTGTTGGCGTCCCCAACTTGCCAAAAGACTCCGGCCGACTATGGTTTTGACTTTAGCTCATCAGACCCAAACAAAAACCCCTCCATTGCGAGCGGTAATGGACAGTTTCCAACAATAAACCCAAACCTTGATCCAAACACTATTGAGGGTTGGCCCAGACCATGCACTGCATTCAATTCATGGGTACCGTTGTTTGCGACTGTAGTAGGATTTAATGCTGCAAGCCCAGCTCATGACCGGGGCGCGCGCGAAGAGGTAAATGGTGATGCAATTTTTGGTGAGTTCACTTACTTTTTCAATGATGCCTGGGACGTAACAGTTGGATTCCGTAGACACGAGCAGGCCAACCGTAACTGGAACACACTTGTGCAGGCAGCTGTGGCCGCTGGTCAGGTTGAAGCTCGCCCAGCCATATGGGATAGAGGCTTTGCGAATCCAGAGGGCGCTGTCAGGGTGGACGTAGATCCTGCTTCCCTCATTGAATCGGATTTCAGCAAGACAACTTGGAAATTTGCGACTAGTTACGATATCAATGATGACGTCATGATCTATGCCAGCTACACCGAGGGATTCAACTCTGGTGGTATATCTTCAATTGCTGACTCACTCGGTATTAATCAGATACCGTTTTCTCCAGAAACTATCGAGAATACGGAATTTGGTATTAGAGGTGACTTCCTAGACGGCACATTACGTGTCAATGCTACCTATTTCATGACTGACTGGATTGATATTCAGGCAGCTTTCTCAACGGTAGACAGGGCCACTGGCGATCCAATTACTGAAGTATTTACCGCAAATGCCTCAGACGGTGAAGCAGAGGGCTTAGAGCTAGAGGTTACTTATTACGTTAATGACAGTTTACAGCTTGGCGCTAATTTAGGCTGGCTGGACACCAAATACGTTAACTTAAAACCCGGAGCCCAGCTCACCGAAGAGACAGCATTTGGTGGAGCTCCTGACGAGACGTATGCAATATATGCAGATTACAACTGGAATGTTTTTGAAGGTAATGTAACTACTCGTCTATCTGGGAACTACTTTGGTGATTTTTGGCGTTCAAGCATCCCCAATTTCAGGCAGGATGTTTATGGAGGTGGTAGCTCCCCCGCTGGCGATATCTGGCGTTGGAATGCTCGTGCCGTCTATCAGCCAAATAACGCTGATTGGGTTTTAACTGCTTTTGTTAATAACATAACTGAAGAGAAATTCTTGAATTCAGGATTTATGGATAGCATCTGGCAGTTTGATTTTTCAGGTGTTGACGCTCCTAGAGAATGGGGCTTGGGACTTGAAATGCGCTTCTAAAAGCGAGGCAAGAAAAAGGAGGGCAAAAGCCCTCCTTTTTTTTGTCTGAAATTTTTATTAGGAAAGGACAGCGACGGACTTGATCTGGGCGTAGAGATTTTTGCCTAGGGTGATGTCAAGATCCTGCACCGCTCTCCGCGTTATGCGGGCAAGCAGGAAATGACTGCCTAGTGAGAGCTTGACCAGTGTCTGAGCCGAGTTTTCTTCTTCTATTTGAGTGACGGTGACTGGCAGAATGTTTTGAATGGAAGTGCCCGACTGCTTGTCCAGGGTTAGACTGACATCATGCGCAGCGATGCGTAATTTTACAAGGTCATTTTCAGTGAGATTGGTACCAGTCACTGTAACGACATTCCCATCTACATCCAGCCGAGTCAGTCCAAAATCAGTATCTGTGTCGATCACCGTCGCTGAAAGTAGCGCCTCGGCGTCACTGCGATGTGAGAGGGGCAGGTCAAGCCTGGTTAGCATATCCTCGATGCGGCCATGCCCAAGAATCTCTCCATTTTTAAGGATCACAAGCTGCTCTGCAAGCCTGGCCACCTCATCAGTGGAATGACTGACATAGATGATAGGTATCTCTAGGGTTCTTTGTAGCTTTTCGAGGTAGGGCAGTATTGTAAGTTTCAACTTGTTATCCAAGGAAGAAAGCGGCTCGTCCATGAGAAGCAGGTCAGGACTGGCTGCCAGCGTGCGTGCGATAGCAACTCGCTGCTGCTCACCGCCTGAAAGCTCTACAGGATTTCGATCCAGAAGATGATCTATCTCCAACAGCTCAATCGCTTCATTGAGTGAAATTCGCTGATGTTTTTTTGTAACACGTTTGTACCCATACTCAATGTTTCCCCTCACATCCAGGTGACTGAACAGGCTGGGCACCTGAAATACCACGCCGACGTTTCTTTTATGGACGGGTATAAAGGTGTCTTCGTTTTGCCAAAGGTCTTTCCTGAAGCGGATATAAGCGCCGGGAATTCTTTCAAGGCCTGCTATTGCTCGTAGCAATGTGGTTTTACCGCTCCCGGAGGGCCCAAAAATGGCGGTGACTCCTTCATCAGGTAGCTTAAGATTGAGATCCAGGGTAAATTCCTGGCGCCTCAGTGTGAAGATAATGTCCAGGCTCATAGTTTCATCACCCGGAACTGCCGGTTTACCGCATAGACTGCAGCAAGCATGATGAATGAAAGAACTAGGAGGGCGCCTGCGAGCCAGTGAGCGCTAGCATAATTCAGGCTTTCAACATGGTCATAGATCGCTATAGAAAGCACTCGGGTTTCTCCAGGGATATTGCCTCCTATCATCAGTACAACACCGAATTCTCCAAGGGTATGAGCAAAGCCAAGGACGCCGGCGGTGAGAAATCCAGGACGAGCCATGGGCAGTGTAATGGAGATAAACCTGTCCAGTGGAGTCGCGCCCAAGGTTGCCGCAACCTCATGGGGCCTGTTGCCAACTGCCCGAAAAGCATCCTGCAAAGGCTGAATCACGAAGGGCATTGAATATATGACCGAGCCTAGGACAAGGCCGGTAAAACTAAATGCGAGTGTTCCGCTGGTAAGAGCAGACAATGGTCCGTTTGCGCCCAGGAGTAAAAGTAAATAGAACCCGAGCACAGTAGGCGGCAACACAAGAGGGAGTGCGATAACGGCATCGGCTATAAACTTCATTGACCACCGGGTTCTTGCCAGCCACCAGGCAACTGGGGTTCCAATCAGGAAAAGTATCAGGGTTGAGACCAGGGCGAGCCTGATCGTGAGAAAGAAAGCGGTCAGATCTGCAGCGGTAATCATTTTGGCAGGTTAAAACCGTTGGCGGAGATGATTTGCCTGCCGGTATTTCCTTTCAGAAAATCCAGAAACGCCACTGCTGCACTATTATCAGTGAGCAGTACAGCTTGCTGTTCTATCGGTGAGTAATAGGATTCGGGTACGGTCCAAAAAGTGCCTGCTTGTAAGTACCGGCCATAGACTATTTGTGAGAACGGAATAAGCGCCATATCAACGTCCCCGCTGATGGCGAAGTGATAAGTCTGTCCGATGTTTGGTCCCATCACGATCTGCTCCTGCAGGCTGTCCCACAATTCGAGATGTGAGAGGAATTGCTCAGCAGCGTGGCCGTAAGGGGATAGCCTAGGGTTTGTCACAGCCAGTAATTCAAAATCACGATTGAGCAGTGTATTTTCATTCAGTTGTTTAGAATTGACACTCCAAAGTACAAGCTTGCCCAATGCATAGGTAAATCTCGAGCCGGGAATACTTCGGCCGCTGCTTTCAAGTGTGGAAGGTCTCTGGATATCATCAGATAAAAAAAGATCAAACTGTTCCCCGCCCATAATTCGGTCGAACAACTGGCCGCTACTGCCGTGAGTAAGCTTTATTTCGTGCCCACTTCTGGATTCGAATTCTTTTTTGAGGTATTCACTGGTGAAATCAAAATTACTGGTAACCGCTATCGACACTTGCCCGCCAAAGACAAATGGCGAGACTGTGCTAAAAAGCAGCAGTGATGCAGCCAGGTGTCGAATTTTGGATAGAAGTGCTTTCATGCTGCGAATTATGCCAGAAAGGTCGTATGCCGTTATACCGCTGCAAACTTACCGTAACCAAGATTGTAAGAAATTACCTAGTGATTTATTCACCACTAAATAAAGACAATGCTTAGATAAATTCAGCGGGTGCTTTTTGTCTGCGGCAATCATCAACCAGCTCCCCGATTCGACTGATTCTTTCAACCGCGAAAAGCAGTGTTAACGCCAACAGTTTTCTGCAAAGGCATGATCCACTTGCGCCGCGCTAATTAGGATTACAAAGGTTGCCGGACTGTTCGTGTCTATTTTCATGCGCCCAGCTGTAAAAGCAGAAATATTGCTCCTGCCAAATTGCAGGCCAGGACCAGTGCCGGAAAAGCTGCCGGTTTCTCTCCCCTGAACAGGGCTATTTGCCCGAGTATGACGCCGTTGAGTAACAGGGCCGCAGTGAAAGACAGGGAGATGCCCAGTCCGCCGTATCCATCCAAAGTTTCTCCACCATTGATTCGGCCGTAGAAAAGATAAAACAGGATAGAGGCGACAAGCAGACAGCCGACAGCGATGACGGTAAACAGCGGTTTTTTCTTTTTGGCTGCTGGGACCTGATTCATTTTTGATTGCCAGTTTTATTACGAATTAAAAAAGAGGCCGAAGCCTCTTTTTTTCTGTACTCAGACCTTGAGTCGAGGGAAGACTTTCCGAATATTATGCTCGAATATATTGGCTTTTTCCTCATCAGTAATGGAAGCATTATCGATGTAGCGCTTGGTGTCATCAAAATAGTGACCGGATTCAGGGTCTATACCCCTTACAGCTCCGACCATTTCCGAGGC
>RFVC01000085.1 GCA_009922595.1 Gammaproteobacteria bacterium
AAAAGCGGCTGAAAATGATGAGATCGAGTATGCCCTGGATTATAAGGCTGTATCAAAACGACTAGCCTCTTACATGGAGGAAAGCAGTTTTAAATTGCTTGAAACTCTGGGCTCCCGAATGGCCGACATCCTGCAGGATGAATTTGGTGTCACTTGGCTGCGCCTTGAACTCGGCAAGCCCGGCGCGGTGACGGCGGCTAAGGATGTGGGCGTCATTATCGAGCGTGGCGAGAAGTAAGTATTCGAGGAGAACTTAGGAAGTGGCCTGGGTAACACTTAGTCTTGGCAGCAACATGGATGCCGAGAACAAATTAAAAAGCTGTCTGGACATGCTGTTGCTTGAGTTCGGAGACCTTAGCCTGTCCACGGTGTTTGAGAGTGAGGCCGTAGGATTTAAGGGTGACAATTTCCTCAATATGGTGGTGGGAATGAATACTGAAATGCCTTTGGATGAGCTGTCTGCCTTTCTGAAGGCCGTCGAAAAAAAACATGGCAGAGATAGAACACAGCCAAAATTCAGCTCTAGGTCGCTTGATATTGATATCCTGACTTACGATAACAAGGCAGGCAACTTTAACGGCATCAGGCTGCCACGTCCCGAAATTACCGAAAATGCTTTTGTGCTTTGGCCGCTTTCCCAGGTCAGTGCCAAGCAAAAGCATGCAGAGCTTGGCCATTCCTTTGCAGCGCTCTGGGATAATTATGATAAGGAAAAACAAAAGTTATGGCCGGTAGATTTTCAATGGCATGGACGTTTTATTTCTAGGGCTGATTAGCGGGGAGGCAGCAGGATCAAACTGGTTTATACGCATGACAATTTCGCCCTGGTGGGCCTGGCCCGGGGACGGCTTGAGGATGCAGGCATAGAAATTATGATTAAGAACGAATTTGCTGGTACCGGCTTCCCTCCTTACAACGAGGGTGCGCAGATCTGGGTATTACATGATGAAGACAAGGAGGTCGCAGAAAAAATCCTGTCTAACGTCAATAAAGTCGAGATTTCAGGCGACTGATTTTCTAGCATGGAAATCGTAACTACTCAGCCTAAGCATGCCACTGCACTGCCTGATTTCTATTTAAGGAGACAGTATCCATTTTCAAAATGTCATTCACGATGCATTCGAAAATTTCAAGCTGAACCGGGTTTGCGCTAATTGCAAGCCGGTCAATGAACGTTCCGCGCGTTTATAGGAAAAGCTATGCTTTGAGAAAGAAGGCCAAGACAAAGGCTATCTTTTTATAAACGGCCGCTGGGAAGGTCATGTCTTAATGTGCCTGCTGAATTCAGCAGGGACATCTCCTTACTAGTCATTAGTAGCTACTGCGCTCTCCCATACTGTGTTAACAGGTTTTGCGGGGCCGGGCCTCGTACTTTTGTACTGTGGCCAACTCCCAAAAAACCGGTTGCCTTATCTGGTTTTTGCTCATGACGTTACCTTAATTGATCGTTGTTTCTCAAATGACCGTCTCCCTTGACGATTAGCAGAATTAGTGGGAAATTCGCCCCTTCCTAACAGAAAACATCGAAACACCAAACTGATTCACAGGTGAAATATGACATCTTTTAAAATTCACAAACTGACCCTGGCCGGAGCGGCAGTGATCCTGGCCAGCGCCTGCTCAGACAGCGATGATGATCAAACTAGCATTGAAGACGCGATGGATAATTTAAACATAGTGAGCAGCGCTGATGCCGCTGCCAATCCGTTTTATACCGAGAGCCCCTTACCACTGAAGTATCCGCCCTTTGACCAGATCAGTAATGAACACTATATGCCGGCATTTGAGCGTGGCATGGCAGAGCATCTCGAGGAAATCGCCGCTATAGTCAACTCCGGAGAAGACCCTACATTTGAAAACACCATTGTTGCTCTGGAATTGTCCGGGCAGTCGCTGGATCGGGTGGCCACTGTTTTCTTCGCCCTGTCTTCGGCTCATACCAACGACGAGATCGATGCGATAGAGGTAGAAGTTTCTCCGAAACTGTCGGCGCATACGGACAGTATTTATCTTGATGCCGAACTCTTTGCCCGTGTCCAGGTCATCTACGACCAGCGTGACTCCTTAGGACTTGATGCAGAGTCCATTCGCCTGGTCGAGGAGTACCATAAGAATTTTGTTCGCGCCGGTGCCCGCCTCGATGTGGAGCAGAAAGAAGAGCTCAAGGCGATTAACCTGGAGCTGTCTGAACTCTCTACCAGTTTCAGTCAGAATGTGCTGGACGAAGTGAATGACCTGGCTATCGTTGTTGATAGTTCTGAGGAACTGGCTGGTCTAGATGATGCGGCAATTCAGGCAGCAGCTGGTGCTGCAGAGGCCAGGGATATGGCAGGTAAGTACTTGATACCGCTGCTTAATTTCAGCAGCCAGCCTTCACTGGCGTCCCTGGAAAACCGTTCCCTACGCCAGCGTATCCAGGAGGCATCTGAATCCCGTGGCCAACGTGGTGGTGAATTTGATAATCGCGAGATACTCAGCCGTACAGTTCGTTTGCGTGCTGAGCGTGCCCGCATGCTGGGATATGACAGCCATGCTGACTATATCCTGGAGAACCAGACAGCTGAGAGCGTTGGTATGGTGAACCAACGCCTGGCCGATCTAACTGCACCGGCCATTGCCAATGCCCGGCGCGAAGCTGCGGATATGCAGGAGGTTATAAATGCCGAGGGTCGCGACTTCACACTTAAGGCCTGGGACTGGCCGTTCTATGCCGAGAAAGTGAGGCAGGAACGCTACGCCTTCGACGGCAGCCAGCTGCGCCCATATTTTGAAATTGATAATGTCCTCCAAAAAGGTGTCTTTTTTGCTGCTAACCAGATTTACGGGCTCAGTTTCGAGGAGCGCTTTGACCTTCCTGTGTACCAGGAAGATGTCCGTGTTTTTGAAGTCTTTGAAGAAGACGGTACGCAGCTGGCCTTTTTCATTTTTGACCCTTATGCCCGGTCCAGCAAACGCGGCGGCGCTTGGATGAACTCCTATGTTAGTGCAACCCATCTTATGGACACCAAGCCAGTAGTGGCCAACCACCAGAACATCCCTAAACCGCCGTATGGTGAGCCGACCCTGCTGACCTATGATGAGGTGGGAACCATGTTCCACGAATTTGGCCACGCCCTGCATTACATGTTTGCAGATGTGACCTATCCATCATTGTCTCGGGTGCCTAGAGACTTTGTTGAATATCCCTCCCAGGTAAATGAGATGTGGCAAACCTGGCCAGAGGTGCTAGCCAACTATGCCGTGCATTACGAAACCGGTGAACCTATTCCCGGAGAGCTGCTGCAGAAAGTACTTGATGCGCAGATTTTCAATGAAGGTTTCACCACGTCTGAATACCTGATGCCTTCACTGGTCGATATGGCACTTCACCAGCTCGCACCGGAAGAGGTGCCGTCAGCTGATGAAATCATGGCTTTCGAAGAGAGTGTTCTGGAGGAGGCAGGCGCCCTTTTGGATGAGATTGCACCACGTTATCGTCTGCCGTATTTCTCTCACATTATGGGTGGTTACTCTGCGGGGTATTACTCGTATATTTGGAGTGAGGTGCTCGATGCAGACACGGTGGAGTGGTTCAAAGAGAACGGCGGCATGCTAAGGGAAAACGGTCAGTATTTCCGTGAAACCCTGTTATCCAAGGGCGGCAGTGTTGAAGCAATGGAATTGTTCAGGAACTTTCGCGGCCGAGAGCCCGATGTTCAGCCGCTCCTGGAAAGAAGAGGCTTAACGCTACAGTAGCATCAGTCTAGCGTCCGCCATCAACATGTAATACCTGGCCGGTGATGTATGAGGCATTGCCGGCCAGGAATAACACGGCGTTGGCAATATCCAGGGGTTCACCCATTCGCTTGAGGCTGATCCCATCTATTATAGCGGCCTTCATCTCATGACTTAAATCATTGCCGTTTTCTGCCCACAGGATCGCTCCGGGAGCAATGGCATTAACGCGTACTTCGGGTGCGAGGTCTCGAGCCATTGTGCGCGTCATTCCCTCCAGAGCCGACTTGGCCATGATATAAATGCTGTGATTTTTCAGGCCGCGGCGAACGTGCGTATCCGAAATATTAATAATGCAGCCCTGCTGTTGTCGCAGCATGTCAGAAGTTGAACGCGCTAAAAGCAGGGGTGCCATAGCGTTACTTGCAAACAGTTCTTGCCACTGTTCCTCAGTAATCGTTTCCAGCGGTGTTGGATAGAAGGCGGAAGCATTGTTCACCAGCAGGTCGAGCTGCCCCCATGCGGCAATGCTTCTATCAGCCAGCGCAGACACTGCCTTGCTGTCCATCAGGTTGGCCTCCAGAATGCGTGCAGAATCCTCCCGTTTATTATTCAGCGAGTTCGCAAGCGCGTTGGCATTCTCAACGGAATTGTTATAGTGGATGATGATCCTATAACCATTTTCATGAAGCAGGGTCGCAGTGGCCGCCCCAATACGGGCAGCTGCGCCAGTTATAAGAGCTACAGGCGACGCAGTCATTGCCTTTCCAGGGCCTCTCTGATTTTTTCTATTCGACGTTTTTTTAATTCAATTCCAAAATCAGCATCCTTGAAGCCTTCAGCCATGATTGCAGTGGTGTCCACCTCATAGCTGGCAGCAAGAGCTCTGCGCAGAATGTCTGCTTGTGGGTAGGGATCATTTTCCTTGCCTAGTCTGCCGCGGGCGTCAGCTTCACAGGCAATTAGAAAGTTTTCAAAGCGTTCGGTTTTGCGATGCGCATCGGTCAGTTCTAGGGTTTCCATCAGAGTCTTTGCATCATGTGATGCCGCCCGGTGGCAGTGGGTATGGTAAAGAC
>RFVC01000086.1 GCA_009922595.1 Gammaproteobacteria bacterium
TGCTGGAGATGACGGGCGATGGTTCGGGCGAATACTCAGTGATCTGGCCCAAATCGGGTTCGATGCGGAATGGCATTGCATACCAGCTTCCGGCCTTGGCGCTCCCCATCGCCGTGAGCGAGTCTGGATTATTGCCTACCCCAGCGAGCAGGGATTGGAAGGGAGCGGTGAAGCCGGAAACGATAGCAGCCAAAGGACGCAACGCGGCTACCAATTCTTTACCGGATGCAGTGGAGTACCGTGGGAAGCGTGGAAGGCTGAACCCAGCGTGGACAGAGTGGTTAATGGGTTACCCCGTAGGGTGGACAGAATTAAAGCAATCGGTAACGCGATTGTCCCGCAAATCGCGGAAGAAATAGGGAGGGCTATCTGTGCAGTGGGTAACTAAAGATAAATACCTGGAGCAGAGTGGCCTGACCAATGGCGTTATACGCGGTTGGTTTGACAGGCATCTGCGGCGCGGTGTTCACTATCAGGTCATCGGTCACACCACCATGATTAATGTTGAGCTAGTTGACGAGTGGATTACCCAACAGGTATCAGACCCCAAGGGCGGGGATTGCGAATCAGAATCTACCGCAAAGGTAAGGTCGCATATTCCGAAACACTCGCGGGCGATCTCAGCCCTAGACACCTCAAGGCAGCTATAAAGCGCCGTAATGAGCTAGAAGCCAAATTCAAGCTGGGCATCCCGCTGGAAGATCAGACAGTATGGATTTTCAAGGATGCCGCGCAGGATTGGCTCAACACGCTAGACGCCAAATACTCTACCCTCACCAGCTATCGCAACATACTGAAGCGGTACTGGCTACCTGATCTGGGGCCGCTGCCCATATCCAGCATCACCACCAAGACAGTGAAGCAGATGCTGGCTGCGTTTGACCTCTCCCCCAAGACAAAGAAAAACCTATTGATACCGTTGCGTGCCGTGTTCGATCACATGGAGATCAACCCCAATCCGGTCACACCCATACGCATCAAGGCCAAGCAGAAAGAAGCGGTAGAGCGCTACACCCCACAGGAACGTGACGCGCTGCTGGCACTGCTACAAGGGCCGGAGCTTGCCTATTTCTCTCTGATGTTCTGCGGCCTGCGATCTGGCGAGGTGCTGGGTCTGAGATGGTCAGATTGGGATGGAGAGACAATGCTTGTAGAGCGTCAGATCACGCGGCGTAGGCTGGTTAACTCAACCAAGACGAGCTACCGGCGCAGGGTGTTCATTCCCTCATGGGTCAGGCCAAGTCTAAATCTAGAATCTCGTTTTAGCGCTAGCTACATTTTCCTCAACCAGTATGGGGATCACCACAAAGACACAGACTACTTCAATGACGCATGGCGGGCTGCTCATAAACGGGCGCGCATACGCTACCGGATACCCTATACATGCCGTCACACGCGCGCTGCGGAGCTTCTAAGCGCCAATATACCCCCTGCTGCCGCAGCCAAGCAGATGGGGCATTCAGTAGAGATGTTTCTGAGGGTTTACAGCGAGTGGATAGAGGATTACGCAACTGTGAATAACTTTGATACTGACTATCTACCGACTAACTCTGGCGCTAACCCTAGTGTTTAAGCCAAAAAAATGGCGGAGCGGACGGGACTCGAATCCGTCCGGCCCCGCCTATGCGCTCCCATGAGTGAGCAACTATGCGGCCTAGCGGCTATGTGGGTCTGTGGATAACCGCGTGACTGACTAAATTACTGACTAGAATCCTTTTCCAAATACCTGTTCCCACCAGCTTGGTATATTGTCATCTGGCTCTTCATCGCTCTTCATGAAGTAAGCGCCCTGCCTTGCTCTGCCAACAGGCCCAATCTGGCTTTTATCAATCAGCGCATCTAACCAGCCTAATTTGCCGTTCTCAGCAGCCTTATAAAATTGAGCTTGCCTGTATGGGCTTTGACCAGTAAGCGTATAGTCTACGATTTTCGCGCCAATATTTAACAGACGATCATTTAATGGCTCGTTTGCGTTTGTCAGATTGAATTTAGCTCCAGGTATAACAGCCGCTTCGTTAGACTTTGCCGCTGAGAATGCAGCATTGGCGTCTGACAATTCATCACTCAAGCTGTTAAGTGAGGATGCCAGTGCTTGAGCAATGAATCTATCCGCCTGCTTTGTCCCGCCCTGTCCCGATCTTCCACTTAAATCTTCTGTTGTCGCGCTTGCAGAGAGATCAGCTTCATATTGCCAATCACGCTTTAATTCTTGAAGTTGTTGCGGCGTGATAAATCCATTCTGATCTGCCATTTCAAGCAATTCTTGCTGGAACAGCGCAAAAGACTTATCCGCTGCATTCTTTGTTGATGATGCGCCTCGTACACCCCCGCGTAGCTCAATTACTTTCTTCAAAATGTTTTCAACTGAAAGCGCAGGATGCGGCATGACACCAGCATTACGAGCCATATCATCTAGCCATGTCTCAGTTTCCATTGCTTGCTCAAGTCTAGCGCCCGCTTCAGCAGTGTTGGCCTTTGCTTTTGTTTCTCCAGCCGGTGTTGGTGGCAAGTCTGCCTCTAGCAGCTCACCCGCCTTGTCTCGCATTGATTGTGCGGTTGCGCCAGCGGGCTGATTTGGAAAAGACCTGTAATCACCAACTACATAATCAGGAGCCTGCTTTTCTCTCAGCGCATAAGTGCCAAGTCTAGCCGCGTCAACCATTCCGCTATACGGGTCAAGGCTCTCAATCCAATTACCAGCCCGACTAACTGCATTGAGTGATTCGTTCGCGGTATTAAGCACTTGAGGCTTAATGTCAGGAACTAATTTTTCCGCCCCTTTAACACCAAGCCTAGCAGCGGCAGCGCCACCCTTCATCAGCGATCCAACTGGAGAGATGTCTAGCAACATGCCAGCAGGGTCGTTGTAAAAATTCTCTCCAATTACATCAGTGTTGCCATACGCCCATCTCGCAGCGTAATGATCTTTTATCCCATCCCATGCCGCTGAAGCGGTTTCTCTTGGCTCATTCCATAAATTTCTCGCGCCCTGCACAAGCAATGGCAATCCCTCAATGATCTCCTCTCCGTTACCAAAGAATGACTCATTGAAATTTGCCATAAAGCCGCCAAAGCCAGAAGGCTCATATTCCTCTGGATTTGCAAGGGCTGGGACGCTTGAAACTGGCCTCGTTCTAGCCTCTACAACTTTTTCAGCAGCCTGCCTCATAGGGCGGCTAACTTGCGGATCGGCAATAAGAGCCTCTAGCTCGCTAGTTTCCCATTCATTAAGGTCTTCATAGCTCATTTTGACCGCCTATATCTGTTTCTTGCCTCATCGTCAGTGATCCAAGACTTTCGCCCAAGATAGTCAAGATACTCTTGGCCTTCATCACCTTGGAGCCTATTAAGACCATCAAGCTCGTTATCGTATTTGCGCTGATATTCACCCTGCTCTCTGTCTGCTCTGGCTTGCGCCCGTCTTAGAACAGCAAGTGCTTGCTCTCTAGAGGCGAGCTTTCCATCAGCAAACAGCTTCATAACTTGCTTAAATTCAAAGTTACTAACAGGCGCAAGATTTGTAATATCCAGATTTTGAAGCGCCTCATAAATCTGATCCGCAGAAAGGCCGCTAAACTCTGGTGATGCAATGCCAAAATAATCACTCATTAATGAGTTAAGCCAGCCGAAATCTTTTTCGTAATCTATGACGTACTGCCCGTTCGCATCTTTAGCCTCAAGCTGATCAATCCAATACTGACTGACCTCATCACTCTTCCTAATTTGGCCCAGATTTTGATCGTACTCGTCGAGCTTGGTCGTAATGTTTGTCACTCTCTCCCTATCTAGGTCAGAGCGATTTTTTGCATCCTGATTTGCGCTGGTAGCTTGAACAATTTTTTGCAGTCCGGTTTGGTAATCTTCAATAATGAAAGACTCTTGAGTGACAGGGTTTATCGCTCTTATTTCTCCAGTGTTTGCATTTTTGACAATTTCAAGCCCTCCCTGCTCGGCAAGCATTGCCAGTGCGCGCGACTGTCCCACTGAGTATCCCTGTTCAGTAAAGATTCCTGCGCTTCTGTTAAATGACTTAGATGTTTCGCCTTGGTTTGCATTAAGCTCGCTAACAACAAACTCATCAAAGGTCATATCTTTTGGAATAATATTTGCATTTTGCCCAAGGAAAAAACCCAGCATAGTGTCTGCATTATCCCCCGTAGCCCTATCAATAAGCGCGCGCTGCTCTGGCGTTAGGCTGGAAAGACCATCATCTATGTTTGGCTTAAATGTAGGGGTTGAGCTTGATGTGGGGCTATAAGTGTTATCTGGATTTCTTTTCATTGTTGCCGGAATAGTCCAGACACCATCCGCTGTGGTTTTATAAGTGTCTCTTGTCGCCTCATCTAGCGCCTTATTATGAGCATCAGCGTTTGCCTGCTTTAAAGCCAGAAGGTGATTTGCTTTGGCGTAAACATCGGCAAATTGAGGTGTGCCAACAGCGCTCATAGTCATTGCCAGTGACTGAAGGCGGTCATTAAGGGTCACACCCTCCATGCGCTCATACTTGTTTGGCTCCGGCCCAGAAGTTGAAATGACAGTAGGCGCAATAGGCGGAGTGCCAACCGCTGGAGGCTGGCTCTCTGGAGGCGCGGATGGGTTTATGCCTGTCGGCGCAGCAGTTGAATCAACGCTTGCCAGCAAAGTGTCTAAATCAGGGACGCTATAATCTCTCGGATACGTTGGCAGGAGTCCGTCATCAGGACGCCTCCTACTTGGCTCCACCTCAAGCTGCCATTCCA
>RFVC01000087.1 GCA_009922595.1 Gammaproteobacteria bacterium
ATCGATTTGCGTGTAATCGTCAATTTTGTCCCGGAATGTGTAAGCTATGTCGGCAATGAGTATCGTACGGGCAGGTTTGGGCACTTCCATCAACCTCGAGCTAGTCATTATATCTGAAGTCTTTTTACGGCGCTGAAGATTGGCTTTGATGTTTGTTAATGCTTTGAGTGGCTCATTGTGATTTTGCTGAATTGTACCCTGTTTATTCATCTCCGTATCATACCAGAGAGATGTTGCTAGCCGCCTTAGTTCAAGGCGTTGAGTGATTTTGATATTGCCACCGCAAGCGCCTTCCAAAGCATCTTCTAGTGCTTCAGTATCATATGCGTTAGCGGTTGAGAGGCTATGTTTTCCCAGCATAGTTCAACCACACCTGAATCACTGCAAATAACATTCACTTTGATGTAGCGTTTGCTTCAGTCGCTGCGCGTAATGTGCGTTTTGCGATGGTTATTTGGTGCATCTGGCTGGTACCCTCGTAGAGGCGGAACAAGCGTGCATCCCGATAAAGTCTTTCGATACAACTATAACCCGCAACATAGCCAGAGCCACCGAATATCTGCACAGCCCTATCGGCAACGCGCCCGCAGGCCTCGGACGCAAAATATTTGCAAATCGAAGCCTGCATTGTGACATCAGCGCCTGCGTCGCGTTTTCGCGCGGTTTCGAGGATAAGCGCCCGCGCGGCGTGGATTTCCGTCTGACAATCTGCGATCATCGCTTGCACAAGCTGGAAATCCCCAATTGGTTTACCAAACTGATGTCGCGAAAGGCTGTGGGCAACTGCCTCATCCAACATCCGGATAGCCGAGCCAGTGCACAGTGACGCAAGATTGATGCGTTGCTTGTTCAGCGTTTTCATCATCGTAGCAAACCCCTGACCTTCTACCCCTCCAATCAGGTTTTCAGCCGGCACGCGGCAGTCGCTCATGTAAACTTCGGATACCGGGGACCCGGCCTGTCCCATTTTTTGATAGGGCTCACCAGCCATCAGGCCAACTGAGCCGCGTTCAACCAGAAAAGCGCTTAGACCGCGCGAGCCGGGTTGGCTGGGATCAGTCCTGGCAATGACAGTGAACAAATCCGCTATTGGTGCATTGGTGATAAACACCTTGGTTCCGTTCAGAACATAATGGTCCCCATCACGATGTGCGGTCGTTGCAATTGCTGTCGCATCTGAACCGGCGTCAGGCTCGCTCAGCGCAAAACAGCCAGTTAGAGCACCGCTGGCCAGTTTCGGCAGATATTTTTTCTTCTGCGCGTCGGTCCCGTCCTGAACCAGCCCTTCCGAGCCGATACCTGTGTTAGTCCCCGAGCGGGCGCGGAACGCAGTCGAGCATTGCGCAATTTCTATCCCAGCCAGCGCCAGTTGCTCCATCGTAAAACCGGCGCCGCCGAATTCGACGGGAATGCTCCAGCCGAAATATCCCCGCGCCCGCATGTCTTCAACAATCTTCTCTGGAACGCAATTTTCAGCTTCAACCTGTTCTTCGGCGGGAATTGCGACCTCTCGGACCCACTGACGCAGTTCAGACAGATATTGATTGAATTGAGTGTCTTGTTCGATCATTTTTCTCTCCTCCGGCAACCTTATGCCCATCGCTTCATTTTTAGGTTTATTAAATTTCCAACCGCCGGTTTCGCGTAAAGTTCGGCAACAGGATCCCAAAGTCAAAAACTGCCATCGCGACGATACTAGACATTACGAAGAGGGCTCAGATGGTGTCCCCGGCCGACAGCACGCCTGAGGAAGTGTCGACTCGGAATATCAGCACATGGATGCTTTGAACCCGCCTCCGAAAGTGCATCAGTGCCGATGTAAATACTCATCTCAACTTTAACCCAGCCAGATTTTTTTCGTTGATCACCATTTACTGCATTTGGTAGTTGCGCAAAATCAAACGAACGTCGAACTGTGCGTGGACAAGCGGGCTTTCTAGTCAATCTGGTTAGGGTGCCGGACCAGAATTCGGAGAAACCACCCGGTAGGTCAGCGAGTCTTTGATCATGCCCCATGTGACACCAACTAGTGCACGCGCGCTTTCTTCAGCCTTGTCTTCATCGCCGTTTTCGATTGCGGTCAGCAACTCACACCAATTATGAAGGAACTTATCATCCGGGTAGTCGTCGGTCTTTTGCAGAAGGCTGTCTCGAAAGGCCAACTGCCAGATCGCTGATCCCATAACATAAGATCCGATAGCGGAAATCCTGCGGGCCTTGGCGGTTTTATGCAGCAACGACCAGCACATGTGGGATTGAACGAAGAAGGCACCAACGTCACCAGATGTTTCAAGCCTCATCTGCTGCAGGTGCTCGACATTTTTACGCAGTGCCATAAGATCATCTGGCGTCGCATTTCGCGCCGCATAACGAGCAAGCAATCCCAAAATTTGAGCGCGGACATCAAACAGCTGCTGGATCTCATGGCGCGTGATTGAGTTGACTCGTGCACTGAGACGGGGCTTGGACCTTACAAAACCATTCTGCTCCAAAATTTTTATCCCGTCTCGGATAGGCCCTCGACTGGTGCCAAAGCGCTCTGCAAGCTTTTGTTCAGAAAGCTTGTCGTTTTCAGCCAGTTTGCCTGATAATATGTCCTTAGCCAATTGGACTGCAATCTGTTCTGAGATCGACAGAAATGCCGGATCAGTTGTCGTAGAGGAACCAATCGAAAGAATACTTTTTTCTTGTAGAACTGAAGGTGTCATCTGATGTGTTTTTTAAGGGTATTGTCTGAAAATATACCCATTTCCTATATTATTGAAGTGAAAGGTCCCGGCACAGCAATCTGAGAAGGGGTGCGCCCTCGCGCTCTTGCTGGCGTTTGAATTCATGTCGCGCAATTGAATGGACATGAACCTCGTCTGGGCCATCGTAAATCCTCAGGGCACGCATCTGCGCGAAATAGTCAGCTACAGGCGAGTCGTTTGTCAATCCCATAGCCCCAAAGACCTGAACTGCGCGGTCAGCCACATTGTAGCAGGCAGAGGCCACCGCCAGTTTGATCATTGATATCTCACGACGCGCGCCCTTACTGCCTTTAGCATCTAGTGCCTCTGCTGCGGCCAGCGTCAAAAGGCGGGCCTGATCGACCTCCACACGGGAAAGCGCGATAAACTCCCTTATCTTGTCGTGCTCTGACAGTTTCTTGCCAAAAGCTTTTCGTGCTCTGGCGCGCTCAACCATTAATGAAATCATCAATTCTGCACCACCAATCGACCGCATGCAATGGTGGATTCGTGCGGTGGCCAGCCGGACTTGGGCTGCGGCAAAACCTTTCCCACGCTCCCCCAGCAGGTTTTCCCTGGGGACTCTGACATTGTTCAGCCGGATCTCCCCATGGGGTTTGGCCCGATGTTGGAAGCCCAGAACAGGCACATGCCGGACCACCTCCAAGCCGTTGGATGCGACTGGGACAATAATTGCAGAATGTCGGGCATGGGGTTCGGCCTGCGGATCGCTTTTTCCGATGACGATAATAAATTGCCAACAATCCAGCCCAACATTACCAGCAAACCATTTGTGTCCATTGAGCACGAAATCGTCACCGTCCTCTGTGATCTTACATGCGATGTTCAAAGCGTCCGATGAGGCAACATTCGGCTCAGTCATTGCGAAGCCAGATTTGATCTTGCCGTCGAGCATTGGATACAGCCAGCGTTCCTTTTGCGCCGCTGTTCCAACTTTCACCAGCATTTCCATATTCGGCAGATCCGGGGCCTGACAGTTGAACACCTCTGCCGCCCAGTGGATCTGGCCGAGGGTTTCCGCTATAGGGGCGAATTCCGTATTGGTCAGACGCGTACCTGGGGCGTTGTCAGGCAGTTCTGGCAGCCCCAAGTTCCAGAGACCCTGTTGCCTCGCTTTTTCCTGAAGTGTCGCCAGGAATTTAGGCCGTGTGCCGGGTTTGTTGTTCTCGATAAAGGCCTGCATTTCCAAATGGCGAGGGAAGATTTCATCCGCCATGAAAGCAACAAGCCGGCCTGCTACCGTTGGAGTTGTCGTCATTCCTTACTGCCCTCTTTTTGGTTTTGCGTCCGATAATAATGCAAGCCCAAGACCACTGCGGCCAACAACAAACCCCCAACCTGAGCCCAAGCGTAGCTGAGCAATAGCAGTATTGCGATACCGGTCCTGACGGCTACCTCACCTCGCGTCAGTAGAGCCCGGTGGAAGCCCGCCATCACGGTTGCAAACAACCAAAACGCAAGCAGCGTCCGCAGCATGACTACCGCGAACTCGAGTGGGTCGAAGACCTCAATCATGAGTATTGTCGGGTTATAGGCAAAGATAAAGGGAACTATGAATTTTGCAGCCCCTAGTCGGACCGCCATGATGCCCGTCCGAAGCGGATCGGATTTTGCGATCGGCGCTGCAGCATAGGCCGCCAGCGCAACAGGTGGGGTAATAGATGAGGCGACGCCATAATAGAACACGAACATATGGATCGTCAGCGCTGAGAGTCCCATGCGTTCGATGGCTGGCCCCAGAACCAGGATGATCACCAAATAGGCCGGCAGTGTCGGCATGCCCATGCCCAGCAAAAGCGCACCGACCATGGCCAGTAACAGCGATAAAAACAATTTCCCCTGTCCCAGGTACTCGATGTAGCTTGCGAATTTAAGCCCGGCTCCAGTGCTGTTCATGGTCG
>RFVC01000088.1 GCA_009922595.1 Gammaproteobacteria bacterium
CTCGATCGGCTTTCGGTTGTGCCGGGCACGGGCAACAGCCCTGAGCGGGTTCGCTACATCCTGCCCCGGCACAAGCGCGGGAACTGGGTCGGCCCGTGATTCATCGGTCCACTGATCACCACACTCGCGTCGTCATGGCGAAAATGGACGCTGCGGCATCTCAAGACAATTGATGCCAATGGCCAAGCCTCGTCGTGCTCATTTCACAAGATCAAACTCAAATCTATTTTCATCATTTGCCAATACAGTTGCAGTGAATCCTGAACTCATCGGGTCAGCGTAGTTCTTTGGCAGCTCATTTTCTATAACACGTCGGTGACTTGGTTCACCAGCATTCGTCTCATTTTCTGGGTCATAGGGAATGCCCCCCGGCACTGTCTTAATTTGAACGAATGGAAACTTTTGGACAGTTACGACAAACTCACCTGGCATCGCCCCATCATTTCGATTGAATGTTGAGAGCTCAAAGAGTCCACGCTTGTCGGTGACCCCGTTGGCTGGGTGCTGGCCGCCACTTGGAAGAAAGGAGACGGTCGCACGATCCACAGGATCGCCATGCATGGTAACCCGACCAACCACTCGGTAAGTCGGCGGATACCGTGACTCACTGCATCCCCAAAGGCTACTACCGGCAACCAAAAGCAGTGCAGTCTGACATATTCTTCGTATAGCCGTGCCCATGAATCCATTAAAGGTTAACGAGATCACCACCAGCCTTAGATCCCAGAGCCCCCCAAACGCCATACGGCGATGCCCCATCACCAACTCGAGCTGGCGGTGCTGATGAGGCTGTACCTGCATCGATATTTTCATTGATAAAGCGGACTGCTCCGTCCGCCATCACCAGATTCACTCCGCTCGGATGGTAGGAAGTCGGCGGTGCAACAGCATGCGACCAGTTGGCAGCATTACTTGTGGTTGGAGTACATGAAGGAGAGTTCGGAGGAAGAATGCAGTTAAAGCCTGCCTTACTGAAGTAACCATCAGCCCAGTTGCCACCCCGCTGACCAACAAGGACAGTTCCTGCGGCATAGTGTTCGCCATCTCGATAAGAGAGGCAAAGGCTTGGATTGGTTTGCACTCCTGCAGTACCAAAGGCGGTATACGCGAGTATGGAGTACGTGCCCTGTGTTGCAGGGATATTTGATGCGTTATTCCCTGCAGCAACTTCGCTCAGTAATGCCGTCTTAGAAAGACCGTCCGTAAACTCCCGAAACTCAGCACCTGGCGGGCTAACAGGGTCAAGAAGTGATGACGGGTCTCTGACAGCGTACATCGCAGGCCCAAACGCACCACGATATTTCTGCTTCCATGGCTGATAATCTCCAAACGGTTGATCTGTAAGGTTTTGAGCATGATCACCAAAACAGGCAACAAAGTTTGCAATTGTATGATTTTGATTGACGGGGGCCTGAGGATCAGAAGGGCAGCGGAACTGGCTGCCATCTATGGAGTTATTGAAGATGTCTCGAAACGGAGGATCCCAAATATAGTTTGCACGGGTACTGGCAACTGTGTCACTCGCTGTCACCTCCTCAATAAAAGCAAGGATCTGTGCCCGCCAACTCAGCCTTCCACCATTACTCTTACCCGCAGCACTTTGCCACTTCGTATAGCTGCCTGCTGCTGCAGCGGGAAAACTTCTATTCACATCATTGAAGTTATGACAAGCCAGTCCCAACTGCTTCAATCGATTCGAACAGGTCGTCCTCCTCGCTGATTCACGAGCCTGTTGCACGGCTGGCAAAAGCAGGCCAACAAGAACACCGATAATGGCAATGACTACTAAGAGCTCGATCAGCGTAAAACCGCCTCTTCGCACGAACTTGAATGACATGGCACCCTCCCAGGAAGTCTTGCAAGAAGAAAGATTTACCCGCCCTGCCCGAACCATAAAAACTCCTTTTGGCATCGTCAAGTAAAATTCTGAAGGATCGTTCGGTCAATGGCACTACGGCAACGTTTCTTAAGCGGATGACCGGCTTGTCAGCGGTGTGTTCCCGTCGGCCGCGTTCCGAAAAGTCGCGTTAGAATGTCCGGTTTTCCCGGTGATTTCAGTGCCGAAGCGGCTGCGGGGCATATTTGCCAGCCGGCCACAGGCGGTTACGGCGATGTCCCGGCAATTTCTGGAAGAGATCGAACAGCGGCTTTTTCATTCCGCGGATGTGCCAACTGATAGTGACGCGGCGGGACAGGCTTGCCCTCGCCTGGGGCGGTTTCGTTCCAGCACCGCTTTGGCTTTGCGGTCAACCAGTATGTGCATCTGCTTGCGTGCGTAACCGACGGCCAGCAGAAGCAGTCTTCCTTTGAACCGGAGCTTCGCAAGCGGAAAAAGGCCAGTGTGGCTTCGGCCGTGGGAAGCCAGTTCCTGACGCATCTTGGCAAACCGTTGGAGCCACCACAGTTTTCACCAGCCCGGGGGCCGCCTGTCGACTGGGGTGACCTCGTGCAGTCCCATGGTGATGGAGAGCTCGAGCGACCATCACCCGATGACCTGCCCATGATTGACATTCATAACCGCTGAGAGCAGGTGCCATTTCTTCATGACGCTCGATCGCGCTGCCGCATTGAAGACGATTCGCAAGCGGTTTGTGCTGATGGCGTACTTCTCCGTGTGGTCCCGCTCGTTCTCCCCTTTTTCTGCCGTTCACGAGGCGAGTGAGTCCGCGACTTGCCCGCAAGAGGGAGCAGAAGCCAACTGTTCGGCTATTTCTGGCAGGTGCGACGCTTGCGAGAGTTCCGTTGACCGTCCTATCCTCCCCCAGCCCAATTTTTGCTCAATTTGAATTATTCGAAACAAAATAGTCTACGAGTAGTTCAATACATTGGTGTCATGTTTCAAGTAGTTAGGAAGCAGTAGGGTGTCTGATGAAGATGCAGTTTTGTTTTTTTGCGATTTTTGCAGTGCCTTGTGTTTTTTGTGCCATGCATTTTGTGAAGGCAGACACATTCGCGGAAAAGATTCTCCGGACATTTCCTCAGACTGATAGGAATAACGACGGTTTGCTTTCTGAGGAGGAAGAGGCTGCTGTGTGCCGGCGTGTGATGCAACGGTATCCGCAGGCGGATCAGGATGGTGACGGCGTGCTTTCAGAAACTGAGAAACAGGATCTGATTCAAAAGGCTTCAGGAAGGGGCAAGAGACAACGGCCGGGTTCAGCAAGCCCCTCAGGGACGACTAGCCAAAGCGCAGAAGCAGTTCTCAAACAGATTGGCCTTAAGGGTGAACTAAACATTGAATACCGAAAAAATACAAATCAACAGCGAAACCGGCTGGACTTCATTTATCCCAAGACAAAGGTGTACGAACGAGCCCCGCTTTTCATCTATATTCACGGAGGCGGCAATACAGGGGGTACAAAAAACGCCATTTATAATAAGAGTTCGTTGATCTTGAAAGAACTAACAGAATTAGGGATTGCGGTGGCCACTATTGACTACAGAGTCTTTGGTGCTGGGGAAGAGTTGGGGTTTCACCAGCTCTTTGAGGACTGCAAAGATGCATTGCGATTCTTGGCAAAAAATTCTGACCGATATGGGATCGACCCGCATAAGTTCATCACATGGGGGACATCTGCCGGGGGTTCCAAAGCACTAGTGACGGCATTGACGGAAAGCGACTTTCTGCCCGGTGAGAACGCTGGGCCGGAAACCGAACACACGGTGATCGGTGCAGTCTCGTTTTATGGTGCGACCACGTATCTCGTTCCGGAACTTTGGGAAAAGCGGCTTGAGAGATTTCCGGGACGGAGCGAATCAAAAGGGAAGATGCTGTTTAAACCATCGCATGGCATGAGTATCGAAGAGATAAAGAAACTGGTCAGCGCTGATCAGCATTTGAAAGCGGATAGCCCACCTATCCTGTTAGTTCATGGTGATACCGACCCTGTCGTGCCCATCGACTTGTCTGAGCACTTGTACACGATGGCGAAGGAAAAGGGAGTCAATATAGAATTCGTCGAAGTGGAAAATGCAGGCCATGGTTTCAGGCCGGTTCAGGGTACAAGCAATCCACCCTCTATGACGTGGGACGAAGCGCAACAACTTGTGGTAAGGCACGTGCTTGAATGGATTCAATGACCTGGCGTGTCTTCAAAACCCGTGAGTCAATTTGCTTCGGTGATTGTTGGTCAGAGATGAACGGTTTAGTTCTTCTTGGCTTTGCCCTATTTTGTGCTTCCGGGTAGTTCTGCTGAAATTGATCCCTCAGGTTGGGGCATAGTTGCAGTTGGGCGTTTATTCGCCGGGATGTTAGCCACATGTTTCTCGTAGGCCGTTGCAAGCCGGGCTGCAATCTGGGGGTGCTCCTCAGCGAGATTGCTCGTTTCACCAATGTCGGCCTCGGTATCGTAGAGTTGTGTTGGTAGCGAAGAGGGTTTGCCTCCTGCAGGAACTGGGTCACGGCGGCTGCCGCTCTTGCCGTCTTGCCACGGATAGAATTTCCATTTGCCAGAGCGGACCGTACCCGGGGCATGTATGAGGACGTATTCTTTTGTAGGGGCTTCTCGCGTCTTTTTCTCCACTCATGAGGGGCCAGATGTCACG
>RFVC01000089.1 GCA_009922595.1 Gammaproteobacteria bacterium
GCTTTTCGGCAAGCTTGCCCATCAGATCCCACAAGGCGGTATCGAGTCCCGCCAGCGCACGGCGCACGTAGGATCCGGGGAATTTGTGCTCACGCTCATGCACAAAGGCGGCGATGTCGGCAAAATCTGCCGCTGGATTGTCCGGATCAATCTGACGGCCAAGAACCCATGGGACCACCTGTCTGTGGAATACCATCGTTGTGATATCAGCATGATAGCTGGACATCTGGCCCATACCGGTGGCCCCGCAGTCGGTCGTCACCCTCACAAAGGCAAGATCTTTGGTTGAAAAACTCTCAAGTTTGGCGATTTTCATCTGTGGTTATTTTCCTGTTTGATTGCCTATCAGGCCTGTTTTGCGTCCATAAACACGCCGGTGGAGATGCGCCGCGCTTGGCTTCACCAGCGTCAAATTATGAACGGTAAAAGCATTCCACGGCATCTTCGTTACGGTCAATTGAAAAGGCGTTGCAACTGCTGGCTGTTTGACGGTGCAGGGATAACAATCTTTGGTCACTAACTTTCTGTAATACAATCATTTATTCTGATTTTCTGTCGTTTTCATTTATTAGAAATTACTAATTATCTGCATTCTCCAGTTCGGTGAACCCAAGGCGGTCCAGACCTCAATGAACAGGAGAGCAGATCATGATGAATTCACAAAAGCTGCAAGATTGGCAGGTCAGCAGCTGCCTACCCTTGCTTACGCAAAACCACAGACGATTTTGCGGCATGTGACATTTTTTTCGGTGTGGTCGGACTTGCCAGCATCCCCACGCAGGCATTAACCCTGAGAACCGGCGAGGTTCTAGTAAGTGATGACACCGTTCATTTGGGCGCGTCACCGGAAAATCGCACCCGGGGAATTAAGGCGCCGTGTGTAGCAGACGTTACCTGTTTTTTGTCCAATGGTGCGACATTACCGATATCATGATCTGTTCAAGTCAAGCGATGGGAATTGGAAAAACTAAAGGAAGTCCAAATTGACAGTGTGCAATCGTAACGTCGCAACCAACTATTGTCACATTTTTGCGTTACCATGAAAAATATTTTATCCTAAACGTGCTATTATTGCGTTGCGCCCCCGTCAAAGCTTATTTACTTTTGGGATCAGAAATCGTGCGATGAAGTCTCGGATGGAGGCCGTCCCACGTGTAGGAGGAAATAATGACTAAAATTACAAATAGACGAAAATTTTTAAAAGGGTCGGCTGTTGCTGGTGTAGCTGCAGCCGGCACATTGGCTGCACCGCACGTGCGCGCGGACGGCCACGGCGTGACCTTGAAGATGCAAGCTGCTTGGGGCGGAGGCATTTTCCTCGAGAACGCGAAATCATATGTCGATCGCGTTCATGCAATGGCTGGTAACGATCTGAAGATAGACCTGCTCGCTGTGAACGCCGTCGTCAAGACAAGCCAGATGCAGGATGCTGTCCATCGCGGCGTTCTTGACGCGTGTCACTACGTGCCAGCGTATTGGTATTCAAAGTCAAAGGCTGCATCACTGTTCGGTACTGGCCCATGCTTTGGCTGGTCATCGCAGGAAGTGCTTGGCTGGTGCCATTATGGCGGCGGCATGGAGCTCTTCAATGAGCTGATGGGATCGCTTGGCCTCAACGTTGTGTCATTCTTCAACAGCCCAATGCCTGCACAGCCGATGGGATGGTTCAAGGAAGAGATCAAAGACGCCTCACAGATGAACGGCCTGAAATACCGGACAGTTGGCCTTGCTGCTGACGTTCTGATGGAAATGGGTATGTCAGTTGTGCAATTGCCTGGTGGTGAAATTCAGCCGGCTATGAAGTCTGGTTTGATCGATGCCGCCGAGTTCAACAATCCGACGTCAGACCGTGACTTTGGTATGCAGGATGTGTCCAAACATTATCATCTTGCGTCATTTCACCAGTCACAGGAATTCTTCGAGGTGTCGTTTAACAAGAAGAAGTACGAGTCACTCCCTGCCGAGCTTCAGGCAATTCTGAAATATGCTTCTGAGGCAGAGAACTCAAACTTCTACTGGCACAACACAAAGCGCTACGCTGAAGATTTGACAAAGCTGCGCGGTGTTGGCGTCAATGTGTACCGTACACCTGACTCGGTGATGACAGAGCAGCTGAAAGCGTGGGATATCGTTGTAGACCGTATCTCAGCTGAAGATCCGTTCTTTGCCAAGGTCGTTGCATCACAAAAAGCATATGCCAAGGAAGTGATGAACTACCTGAACCTGAACCAGCCAGACTACAAGATGGCCTACAACCACTACTTCGGTTAAGCCACAAAGACTTAACATCGGGCCAGTGGGATACTCCCTCTGGCCCTTTTATTTCCTTTAAGAAGTTTGATTTAATTATTTTGATCTTTATGCTCTCGCCTTTGTTGGAACAGGCGTAAGCATTATGAGGGCGCTCACATGACACAGTTTGTATACGCTATTGAAAGCTTGAGCGTTTGGGTTGGACGCGCCTTTGGCTGGTGCATCCTCGTTTTGACTTTCTCGGTGTCCTACGAGGTGTTCGTCCGCTATGTGCTGAACTCACCAACGGTCTGGGCGTTCGACATGATGATCCAGATGTATGGCGCGCTTTTTCTGATGGCGGGGCCTTATGCGCTTGCACAAGACACGCATGTTCGTGGTGACGTTCTATATCGCCTCTTTCCAGTGATTTGGCAGGCCCGTATCGATTTTGCACTCTATCTGCTGTTTTTCTTCCCCGGCATGCTGGCCTTGTTCTGGTTCGGCTGGGAAATTGCCGCTGATAGCTGGCGCTACAAGGAAGTCAGCTGGAACTCACCTGCCCGTATCCAGATTTATTTCTTCAAAACTTTGATCCCGGTTGCCGGCCTCCTTCTCATTCTTCAAGGTTTGGCCGAGCTCGTTCGCTGTTGGCGTGCCATGGAAACAGGGGTTTGGATGAAACGCCTTGATGACGTCAAGGAAACCGAAGACCTGCTTATCGAAGAGAGCAAATAAGACGCAGCGCCCCTTCGCCTTTTCAAGGAACAAGTGATATGACCGATCCACAAATTGCCATTTTGATGCTGTGCCTGTTTATCTTTCTGGTGCTGTTGGGATTTCCGATTGCATTCACACTTTTGGCAATGGGTGTCGGCTTCGGCTATTACGCCTATTATCAGGGCGGTGCGGACACCTTTGCTGAATTGCTGAATAACAACATCTTCTATCTACTGAACCAGAACACCTATTCAGTGATGGAAAATGACACATTGGTGGCGATCCCGCTGTTCCTGTTTATGGGCTATGTTGTCGAACGCGCCAATATCGTTAACCGCCTGTTCTATTCATTGCAAATGGCGGCCCGCAACCTGCCGGGATCAATGGCAATTGCTGCTTTGTTGACCTGCGCGGTCTTTTCAACCGCCTCTGGTATCGTTGGCGCGGTGGTGACCTTGATGGGTTTGCTCGCATTTCCGGCAATGGCGAACGCAGGCTATAACAAGCAATTTGCCTCTGGTGTGATTTGCGCCGGTGGAACGTTGGGTATCCTGATCCCGCCCTCAATCATGCTGATTGTTTATGCGGCCATTGCTGAACTTTCGCCGCTGCGTTTGTATGCGGCAGCAATGTTCCCCGGATTGTTGCTGGCCGGTCTGTATATTCTTTATGTGGTGGTGCGCGTCTTCTTCCAGCCGCAATTGGCACCAAAACCACGGGCTGAAGATGTCCCGCCAGCGTCACAGATTTATTGGGACTTGATAGTCTCTTTCGTGCCACTGACGGCCCTGATTGCGATGGTTCTTGGCTCTATTCTGGGTGGTCTTGCAACACCGGCTGAGGCAGCGGCTATGGGTGCGCTTGGTGGCCTGATCCTTGCCGCCTTATACCGGTCATTGACCTGGACCAAGGTGAAGGAATCTGTGTTCTTGACAGCAAAAGCCACCGCTATGGTATGTTGGCTCTTTGTTGGCTCATGGACATTCGCATCAGTGTTCTCATATCTGGGCGGGCATGATGTGATTGAGCATTGGGTGCTGGCGATGAATCTGGAACCATGGCAGTTTCTGGTGATGGTCCAGCTCATTATTTTCCTGCTTGGCTGGCCTCTCGAATGGTCGGAGATCCTGATCATCTTCGTGCCGATTTTCCTGCCGATGCTCGATACCTTTGGCGTGAACCCCTATTTCTTCGCGATGCTGGTGGCGCTGAATTTGCAAACCTCCTTCCTGACGCCACCGATGGCGATGTCGGCCTATTACCTGAAGGGCGTTCTGAAAAACCAGATCGAGCTGGTAGATATTTTCAAGGGCATCCTGCCCTATCTGGCGATCGTCATTTTCTCGATGGTGCTGTTGTACCAGTTCCCCGGTATCGCGCTTTGGCTTCCTGATTATCTGTTTGGTGAATATGTCCAATAGCCACCCGACACATGCGTCTCACGGTGTTTAGGTCATGACCACAGCGGCTGAACTTGTTGAATTATTGCG
>RFVC01000090.1 GCA_009922595.1 Gammaproteobacteria bacterium
CATCTCGTGGTTACGATGCACGGATTTTGAGGGATTTGAAGATGCTTTTAAGAGATTTCTGGCTGGTCTTCCCCGAGACGAGCAGAGTGGTCAACATTCACTGAGCCTGGCTGTTGCTGGACCAGTCAATGAACAGACAGTCGAAATTTCAAACAATCACTGGCAATTTGAAAAAGACCGGCTCTTAGACCAACTGGGATTGGATAAGCTGCTTGTAATCAATGATTTCACTGCTCAAGCGCTGGCACAGCATGATGTAGCGGATTTCGACCGCATCCAGCTGCTGGGTGGTGTTGAGGATGTAAGCGCACCGCTGCTTGTCATCGGGCCAGGTACAGGCCTTGGTGTATCTGCCCTAATACCGGTCGCGCAGAGGCCTCTGCCAATTGAAGGTGAGGGCGGCAATATCCGGTTTACGCCTCAAACCGCTCTCGAACGAGATCTTTCTAGTTACATGGAACAACAAACCGATCATGTGGTAGTTGAGCATTTTGTAAGTGGCCCTGGGCTGGAGAACATCTATCGCTTTCTGACTTATAGAGCTGGCATTGAGGCGTCGCTGTCCGCGGAAACAATTACCGCAACCGCCCTGCGTGAGGAAGGTATCTGTCGCGATGCGGTAAATCTGATGATGGGCATTCTGGGAGCTGTGATGGGGGATCACGTGCTGACCATGGGCTGCTGGCGCGGCGCAGTCATCACTGGCGGTATAATCCCATACCTCCAGCCGCTGATCTTCTCTAGCCCTCTTGAGCGACGGTTCCGGTCAGTTGGTGAGATGTCGCATATTTTGGGTAACGTTCCAGTGTTTCTTTCAACTGATCCGTACGCTGGCCTCAAGGGGGCAAAGGCCGCCTTTGTCAATCCGCATTTGGCGCACCGGATGATCACAACGTAAGTCTTTATGATACACCCCAAGTCAATTTTCCGCAAATTTCACCGTTGTCATGCAAGTGGGACTAAATTACCAACTTCCCACATTGCACATCGACTGCCATGGTTCGGCTGGCGCCAGGGGTTCGCCTTCCTGAAGCAACTCGATTGAGATGCCGTCGGGCGACCTAACAAAGGCCATGTTTCCATCCCGAGGTGGCCTGTTGATGGTCACACCGGCAGCCATTAGCGTATTGCACAGGCTGTAAATGTCTTCGACTCGATAGGCTAGATGACCAAAATTCCTGCCGCCAGAGTAGTTCTCGGGATCCCAGTTGTAAGTCAGCTCGAGCGCAGGCGATCGTGTGGCTGTGTAGTGTTCTTTATCGCAAGGCGTGCACAGAAAGTAATTCGTAAAGCGCCCTTTTTCACTTTCAATTGTTTTGACGAGTTCAAGACCCAGCAGGTCGCAATAGAAATGAAGTGAGGCGTCGACGTCAGAGATTCGAACCATTGTATGAAGATAGCGCATGAAAACTCCTATTAAGCGATTTTTAAAGGTTTTTTGCCGCAGCACGATCAAGGAACAGCTTCATATCGGTATGAGGGCGCAGAAGGCTTGCCGGGCAATTTGATGACTGTGGTCCATTAATCATTTCCGCGATCGCAGATGATTTAGCGGCTCCAGTGGCCACCATGACGATCCGTTGCGCGGACATGATCTCCGCAATGCCGAGGGTGATCGCCAGTATGTCAGGCTCATACCCATTACGTTCCAGAGTACTTTCCGCAAGTGCCCTCACCCTGCATTCACTCTCCGGATGGCATCCGGGTTCATTGAAACCAACATGACCATTCACGCCTATACCAAGAAGCTGAACGCCGAGACCGCCATTGGTGAGGAGGTTCGCGCGGTGCCGTTTTGCCTCGAGATCTGGCTGGCTGGTTCGCCCGTCAATGTCCAAGAATGCTTTGTAGCCACCTGATAGTCGTGACAAAAGATACTTGTTTATATCTTCGGCAAAGCTGACCTCGTCCTTATCGCTTGGAATAACTTCGTCAAGTTGGGCGAAGGTTATTTGAGAGAATAGCCCGCTGGAGTGTTTTTCAGTCCGAACAAGATGTTCATAGACAGGATGCATTGTTTTACCTGCCGCCAGCCCAGCCAGCTTTGGGTAAAAGTCGGCGATACCTTCCATAAATACATCACCAACTCCTGCCGCGGCAAGGTGAGGCGTGTCGTAGATATGAATGGTAACTTCCGACATTTTTGGGCTATTTCCGTTTTTCGAAAAGTGTCATGGCAATGAGAGTAGCAAGGATTATAAGCGCGCCGCTGACGGTATTGATAGATGGTATTTCGGCAAAGAAAAAAAAGCCGATGAGCGTAGTCGGTACAATGTGGAAATAAAACATAGGCGCTAGGAAGCTAGCCTCGGCCCTGCGAAAGGCACGAATGAAGAAAAATTGTGCTGTTGTTGCCAGGAGGCCGGTCATGACCATCATGATAAGTTCTACGGGTGACGGGGTGGTCCATAACCACATAGCAAAGGGTGCCGTGATAAAGGCAACCCCGACAGAATACCAGACCATCAGGGGTAGGTCAGACATGTCACGGGACAGATATTTCTGCAGAATGGTTGCCGCACTGCCACAGCACAAACCGCAAAGTGCAAGAAGTGCGATAATCTGAAGGTGACTGCTTTCTGGCGAGAATATGAAAAGCACAGAAGCGAAGCCGATTAAGATAACCAGCCAACGGTGCCAGGCCTGCCTCTCTTTCAGAAAAACGTAGGCGATGAGCGAAGTCACTGCCGGCCGTAAGTAGCCGATCGTGCTCATCTGTGCGAGCTGAAGGTGTGAAATGCTGAAAAAATTGATAGTTATAGCCACTGACGATAATAATACACGAAGGCTGTTTAGACCCAGCTGGGTTCTTATCTCGCAAAGCGATCCCTGCCAGGCCAGTAGTGGGACCAGCAGTACTGCGCTGCTAAGACACCTAATGAAGACAATCTGCACTGGCGCGAATTCGATGCCCAAAAGTTTGACCAGCACCAGGTGGCTGAGTGAGAAAGCCTCGTTCAGCAGCAGGTAGCGGAGGCCATCCAAATTATCCGATGGTGTCGCGTTCATTTGCTACCATATGGGGTAAGCAGATTGGCGAAAATACGAAACGCGCCAACCACCATATGATCCATCTGATAGAAAAGGTTTAGCGCACAATGGACGTGACTCCCGGCGCCGATTCGCGCTGCAAGAAGACCACCTTCCAGCGGCGCTTCCCCAAAATCTGACATTGAAAAAAGTGGAACATATGCAGGATCCCACTCAGAGGCAAAATACAGCCCACGCTCCTTAACCCACCCGTTAAAATCTTCATTTTTGATGTTGTTGGGGCTATTCAGCAATGGATGATCTGGCTGCAGTATCTTTACTGGGGCAGTCGCATCGGTCACGCGCCAGCGGATCGAAGGGCTCCCGGGTTGCAGAAGCAGGGGCGAACTTTGCGTCTTGTCCCAATTGTCAATTGGACGGTGATACTGGCTAACAAAATGTCCACCAAATTCTATCCAGGGCCTTATATACTGCATTGAACGGTTCAGGGGGCGTGCGGCGCCGGCAAATACTCCCGCAACGATGACATCAAGGCCCTCAAAGTCACCTGAGATCATTCTTTTGTCGTCAAGCTGGATAATCCTGGCGCCTAGTTGATCAGCCCAGTGATGCGCCTCGTCAACACCCCCATCAATCCAGCCGATGCGAAGTCCGTCTAGACCGGCGGTATCTACCAACGCGATCTCTGCAGAAACCTTTGCAAAGCGTGTCTGGGACCGAACGTGCGGGTATGATAAGGCTTGTGCACTGAAAACCTCCTGTTCCAAGACCTTTGCACCGATTGTATAATGGCCCTGCCTTGCTGAGGGTGGCAGCGAAACGCGGCCCCGTTGTTTGTTATTACCTTCCCTTGCCGTAAGCTCAAAGTTCCATCCGTCCGGTAGGGTCAGATAGGCATTTTCATCTGCTTTTAACGCGGAATTCAACTGCAGCTGAATATCTGTATCGCGGTCTTTTCTGAGGCGCAGTAGCTTGCGGTTGGGCGTGATCTGGCCAGTGTAGGTTGGCATTGTAGAAAATACTGTGTCCGGGCACATAGGCACGACAAAGTCTGTTTTATCAATCTGCACGCTGACTTGGGCATGGAGGCCGGTAGGATTGAGCATTATGCCGTGCCATCCGGTCATTGCATCAATTGGAGGGCCAGATATGTTCAAACGCGCAGTCATAGACTGCCTGCGCCGACCACAGTCGGAGCCGACGAAGTGTCCGCTTGTGATCTGTTGCGGCCCTTTAATTTTTGCTGAAATTATGGGTGCCTTTGTCGGCTCGGCAACATACCAACTCAGCTTTGCCTCAGCTGGCTGTCCGACCACCGGTACTGCTGGGTTCACTTCAAAACGGAATTGTAGGGTCGCAGCTTCGCAGGCTGCCATTCCTACCTGGCGCATTTTCAGATGTATGCGATGGACATGGTGCG
>RFVC01000010.1 GCA_009922595.1 Gammaproteobacteria bacterium
GCGCCAAGATCCAGTTCTGGCTGTGCAGCTTCAATGGAAACCTGGTCCACGTTAATCTCGTTAACAAGCGGCAGGCAGGAGTAGCCATCTCCTGACTTGTCAGAAACCATGGCGGCATAGCCAAAGCACACATGCAGGGCAGTAGTGCCCTCGATGCCCTCCAGCGCCTTATTCACCGCCTTGACACCATATTCCTTGGCATCGTCATAGCGTGCCTGGAGGTACGGCTCATCGAATTGCACAATATCGGCACCGGCGGCAAATAGGTCTTTCATTTCTTCATTCACCACCTCGGCATAGGCCATGGCAACTTCCTCTGGAGTCTTGTAATACTCACTCACAGCGAGCTGGGAGAGTGTGAAGGGGCCAGGGATGGTGACTTTTACGGTTCTGTCCGTATGGGCTTTCATGAATTTCACGTCATCCACGTGCACGGGACTCGTTCTTTTCAGCGGACCGCTGATGAGGGGCACCTTGTTGGGCTTGCCAGCGCGGCCAATAAGCGTTTCCACTCTTTCCCTGTCGATACCTTCGGGGGCATTAGCCATAGGCGCCGAGTAGCTTTCACGACGCACTTCACCATCGGTCACGATATCGATACCTGCAAGCTCCTGGTCTTCAAGGATGCTGAGGACCGCATCATCCATGGCTTCTTTCAACAGGTTCGGGTTTATACGCCACATGTCACCGGTCATGATGCGGGCAGGGAGTCGATTGCGCAGGGCGTCGCGGTCAATCAACCATTCGGGTTGTACATAGCTTCCAACGAGGGCAGTGCGAATTTTTGTCATGATTTTTATACTTGTTCTATGGATGAAAGGCTTGGGATTATACTGCAAGGAAAGATAAAGGCATATCGCGAGAACTGTACTATAATGCCCCACCAAATTTAGGGCCGGCTAGTCATTTGCCGACTGGTCAAAGCGTTTTTAATTAGCAAAGGTGCAAACATGACAGTTGAATATCATAAGGAAGGTGAATGGTGGGTTAGCCCCTACAATGTGATTGATGAAGTTACTTCAGGCTTCGAGCTTCCTGAAAAAGTTGAAATCCATGACGCTACTCTTCGCGACGGTGAGCAAACGCCAGGGGTAGTTTTCTCCCCTGAAGACAAGATCGCCATCGCCCAGAAGATGGCTGAAGTTGGCGTGGACAGAATCGAAGCCGGGATGCCGGCGGTTTCTCCGGACGACTACAAGGCTATCAAGGAAATCTGCTCCCTGGGCCTGGATTCAAAAATTTACACCTTCGCTCGTGCCATGGAGTCCGACATTGACTCTGCGATCGAGTGTGGTGCTGATGGCGTCATCATTGAAGTGCCCATTGGCTATCCAAAACTGAAATACCAGTTCGGCTGGACCTGGGAAGATGTTTACAAGAAATCAGCGCCAATCATCAAGTATGCAAAGGACCACGGGTTGCACACAGTATTTTTCCCTTATGACACAACGCGTGCCAGGGAAGAGGATCTTGAGAACCTGCTCAAGGCCGTCATGGACAACTGCGCGCCTGATTCAGTAGGCGTGGTGGACACCATGGGCTGTGCATTGCCTGAGGCAATCAAGTACCTGGTCAGGAAAGTAAAAGGCCTGACCAACCTTCCTGTTGAAGTCCATACCCACAATGATTTCGGTATGGGCGTAGCCACTGAACTGGCAGGTGTGGAAGCAGGTGCTAGCGTCGTGCATTCCTGCGTCAACGGTCTGGGTGAACGCACAGGTAACGCGGCAATGGAAGAACTGGTCCTGGCCCTGGAAGTTCTTTATGGCATCAAGATGGACTATGACATGAAGAAATTCCCGGAGCTGTTTGACCTGGTTTCCAACATCAGCAATATCCCAATTGCGGCCAACAAGCCTGTTGGTGGTTCGCGCAACTTTACCCGCGAGTCCGGTATTGGTGTTGACCTGGTGATTGAGGAGCCGCTGGCCATGTTTGGCACGCATCCGCAGCTAACAGGTCGTACCGGTGATATCGTACTGGGTAAGAAGAGCGGTAAACGCTCAGTAACCTATACACTGGAGCAGATGGGTATCGATGGCGCGACTGATGAGGATATCGCAGAGATCCTTACCCAGGTTAAATCGCTTGGCATCAAGAAAAAAACCATTATTACCCAGGATGAATTCAAGAGTATTGTCGACAGCGTGCTCTAGGTTTTTTTGACTTCACAAAAAAAGCCGGCTTGATGCCGGCTTTTTTATGTCTGATGTTTCAGTCTAGTTTTCAGCTACCAGGTTGTGGCCATCACGACCACCTGGGACGCTGGCATATCTGAAGGACTGGCTGCCAATAATGCCCTTGATCAGTGACGAGAATCGATAACCCTGCTCGGCCGACTGCTGGACCAGGCGTCTGACTTCCGGCATATCAGTGGCTTCTACCGGACGTCCCAGGGCATACATCATCAAGCGTGTAGTGACGGTCCGGGCAAACATTTCCGGTTCCGACAACAGGGCATTGCGCAAATCTATGGGTCCCTTAACCTCTCCGCCACCGGGCAAAATGCCGGTTGAATCAATCGGGCTTCTGGAGAAGCGGTCAATTTCACGCCAGTGACCGACGGCATCGAAATTCTCAAGGGCAAATCCGAGAGGATCGAGCACGGCATGGCATGCATTACACGTGGGATTTGCCCTGTGTTGTTCAAGTCGTTCACGCACAGTGACAGCTGGCTGGCCAGCCTCGTTCTCTGGCAGGTCCTCAACATCGGGTGGCGGTACAGGTGGTGGAGTGCCCATGATGTTCTCAAGAATCCAGGCGCCGCGCAGGACGGGTGAGGTTCTGTTTGGATAGGCAGAGGTCATGAGGACGCCGCCTTTACCCAGTAGGCCCCAGCGTCTGGGATCCTCAATGTCGACACGTCGGAAACGATTGCCCTTGATGTTGCGGATTCCGTAATGCAGGGCAAGACGCTCGTTTAGATAACTGTAGTCTGCATCCAGCAGTGAAAGCACGCTGCTATCTTCACGAATAATGCTTTCAATAAAGAGCTCTATTTCCTTTTTGAAATCAGGTCTCAGATCACCGGCACCAAAAGCGTAGGGAAATATAGCCCCATCAGGGTTGATTTCATCCAGCTTCGACAGGTGCAGCCACTGGTGGGCAAAGTTGGAGGCCAGCGTTACCGATCTTTGATCGGCAATCATGCGGTCAATCTGCTCATCCAGCGTGGCAGGATCAGAAAGTTCTCCGGCAATGGCAAGATCAAGCAGTTCTTGGTCCGGGATTGAGCTCCACAGGAAAAAGGAAAGCCTGCTTGCCAGTTCCAGGTCATCAAGGGCGTAAATTTCGCCGGGCGCGAGATTTTCTGGCGCATCCGAGGAGCGATACAAGAAATTTGGGCTGGCCAGCGCACGGGTCAGGGCGCGGCGGATACCTTCCTCAAAACCGCCAGAGCTGTACCCAATGTCGTAGAAGGCCAGCAGCGGCTCCATGTCAGTTTCGGTAAGCGGGCGGCGGTAGGCCAGGGTGGCAAAATGGCTGATGATTTCGCTGGCACAAGCTGCTTCCTCAGCAGTGTTTTCTGGATAGCACGTAAAAATCTTTTCCCGGCTAGGTGTTGAACTGATGCCGGTGGGGTTATAGGGGCCACGAATTTCCACCGATGGAATAGAAAGAATCCTGTCCTGGATAGTTCCGGGAATAGGGGGCTCAAGCCTGTCATCTGACTCGGCGAAGGTGCGGCGGATAAAGGTGACGCCAACCTTGTGCGGCCCCGCTGTTGTGGTGAACGGAATATTTTTGGTCCGGCCGTTGATGTCATCCATTGGTGCGGCCTGGTCAAGGTCAAGGGCAGTGCGGTCTGCTTCGCCGCCAACCACTGTTTCATAAACCTTTTCACCGTCGATAGTGACAATCATGGTGTTCTCAAACTCAATATTGAACATCCACGCATACAGGTTGAAGTCGCCGACATTGATCATGTACTCGCCGTCGGCCGGGAACCAGTGTTCTATCAACATGCCGCCACGTGTACCAAGCGGCAGGCCTTCAATATGCTGCTGCTGCGAACCGCCGCCCTGCATACGTATTGGCAGGTCCTCATCGGGGAAGTACATGGTGCTGCCCGTAGCTGGGCTCTTGTCGCCTATTGCCTGCTCCATGATGGAGCGTGCAGCTAGGACATACTGGTTGATGAAAGCCGGGGTCACATTGAGCGCCTCGGCGATATTGTCGAAGCCTTCCAGCGAGCTGTCTTCTGGCAGGATGTCAGCTGGTGCTATCTCAATCGTGGTGAGGTCGCGGATGGCATTGGCATATTCCTTTCGATTAAGCCTGTGCAAGGGCATCGCGTGATACACCGGATTCTTCTCAGCCGCTTCATCGAGGTAGGACTCAAGCCAATTGACGAAACTGACACGGGCAGCCTCGTCGGGTTTGTCCTGGCCGGAAGGAGGCATCATACGGCCACGCAGTTTCTGGATGGCTTTTTCCCAGACTTCGGCATTCTGCGGCACTTCATCAACAAGCATCGTGGTGAAGTCGAGGCCGCCGGAATAGTCTTCGAAGTTATGGCAGCTCATACAGTAATCATTCAGCAGTGCCCACTGCTCGTCAGCGTCTGCGATGGCAGCGTAATTGTGATCCTGGGCCTGCGCGAAACCGAATGGCAGCAGGCTCAGGGCGAGAAGTGTTTTGCGGATAGTTGCAGTCGTCATCATGATCCAGAGAGTAGCGAATAAATTTTTAAGAAAATCGCAAAAAAATCTTTAAAAAACAGTAATTAGTAAGCCGATTAGGGCATCTTACCGTTGGAATCACATTGTAATGCGATGGCCCCCCGTCAGCAAATACGGGGCCATGCATAACCGGGATTGATATTCAGGGTCGGTTAAGTTATTTCTCAGGCTAATTTTGCGGCTAGTTTGGCCACATGCTCGCCCTGAAAACGTGCTATTTCGAGTTCACCCTCTGAAGGCATGCGACTGCCGTCACTGCCGGTAATGGTGGTTGCACCGTACGGAGATCCCCCCATGATTTCATCCATGCTGGTTAATTGCGGAATGGCGTAGGGGACGCCCACAACCATCATGCCATGATGCAGCAGGGTAGTATGAAAAGAGGTGATAGTAGTCTCCTGCCCACCGTGTTGTGAAGCCGTTGAAGTGAAGACACTGCCCAGCTTGCCGACCAGTTTGCCTTCGAACCAGAGCCCGCCGGTCTGATCCAGGAAGTTGCGCATCTGTGCGGCCATGTTGCCAAAACGGGTAGGAGAACCAAAGATAATGGCATCGTAATCCCCCAGTTCCTCAGGAGTTGCTAACGGTGCTTCCTGGTCCAGTTTTACACCGGCGTTCTTGGCGGCCTCCTCAGGCATGAGTTCGGGAACGCGCTTGATTGTGACTTCTGAACCGTCAACTCCGCGTGCGCCGTCGGCAATGGCATTCGCCATCACCTCAATGTGTCCATACATGCTGTAGTAAAGAACCAGGATTTTGCTCATATATTTGTCTCCTAAATTTATGCTGGCTGCATGATAAAGCCTTTAGGCCGCCTTTTCACATCTTTCTATATTGAAAATGTACACCCCGATTGAGTAATTATTTTTTCCCTATATAATTCCGCGCCACCTGACTTGAGCCTGTTTGAAAGCAGGGATATTTCCAACTTAATCCTTTCATGAGCAACAAACCTGTTATTTACCTGCTCCCTGGCCTGCTCTGCGACCAGTCGGTATGGCAATACCAGCGTGAGGCCCTAAATCAATTCGCAGATGTGCGAATTCCTGACTATATCGGAGTGGACTCTCTATCCGCGATAGGGGACCTGATTCTCGATGATGCGCCGCCCAGATTTTCGGTTGTGGGGCATTCCATGGGCGGCCGGGTAGGTCTGGAGTTGATAAACAAGGCCCCCGAGCGGATAGAGCAACTCGTGCTTATCAGTGTAGGCGCCCATCCGGTGAACGACGAGGAATGTGAGCAGCGTAGCAGCTTGGTGGAAGAGGCCGCTAGTATAGGCATGGATAAATATGCCGAAAGCTGGGCCGATCTTATGCTTAGTTATTCTGAATCTCAGCATCCGGAAAAGAGACAAATTATTGCCGATATGGCCCGCCGGCAATCTCTTGATGACTTTATCGCTCACATCACGGCTGGACTTGGCCGCAGTGACCAAACGCTTTACCTGCCCCATATCAGTATCCCTGTACTGCTCATTGTTGGCGATAAAGACCGCTGGAGCCCGGTTAGTCAGCATGAAGGCATCCGGGACAGTCTTAAACAGCCCATACTTCAGGTAATTTCTGGCGCAGGCCACATGGTGATCCTTGATCAGCCCGAGGCCGTAAATAACTTGTTGTTTGACTGGTTTAACATTCGGTCCTAGTGAAAACTGTTGAAATACCTCAAATACAAGATGGTTCTTCACGGTTTCAGAGTCTGAATAATAATACCTAATAAAGAACTATCAGTTAGACTAGAGAGCAAACCTTATTTTATTGGGAAAACAAGATCACACAAAAAAAGGGACAATTATGTCATTCCATAGATCCATACTTTCCACGGCCATTGCCGTCGCTTCATTTACAACCACTAATCTCCATGCGCAAACAGCCGATGGTGCAATTGAAGAAATCACGATTACGGCCCGCAAGCGTGATGAAGCATACGTTGATGCACCGGTCACCGTTACTGTTTTCACAGAGGACGAGGTTGAGGCCGCTGGAATTGAAACACCCGCAGACTTTATAGCTCTCACGCCGAATGTAACGCTTGTTCAAGTACAAAATGCGGGCAACTCTTTTGTGACAGCTCGCGGTATCTCCCAAAACCGTAATACAGAAATGTCAGTGGCGGTTCTCATGGACGGTGTTTTGATGGTCAACCCTGCACAGTTCAATCAGGAGTTGTTCGATATTCAGCAGATCGAAGTTCTCAAAGGGCCTCAGGGGGCGCTTTATGGTCGAAATGCGATAGGCGGTGCAATCACAGTAACAACCCGCGAGCCCTCGGATTTTACTGAAGGCGCCATCAGGGTAGGTTATGACTCCGGTGAAGGGTACCGTGCCCAAGGCTACATCAGTGGCCCTCTTAACGAAGATGGAACGCTCAAATATAGAGCCTCGCTGTCAAGGAAGGACGTTAAGGGATATCTCGACAATCCATATCTTGGCGAGAAGGCAGATCCCTATGAGGACACGTCTGCCAGACTGCGTTTTATTTGGGATCCCAGTGATACTTTCAGGGCAGATCTGCGCTTCTATGTTTCACAACTTGATACTCAGGCACTTTATTACAATATTCGTGAGTCAGCACCAGCACCATTTCCAGGAGCCCCTGCTGCCTTTGGGCGTGATAATGGCTATCCCAATTCTGTCAATGACACCAGCCTGCCGATTCGCGTAAACAATCCAGGAGTGAACGAGAGGGATCTCTCCAACGTTTCTCTAAAATTGGACTGGGACTTTGCCAACGGTACCCTGACATCGATCACCTCATATGACACGCTAGAGGAATTATTGACTGGCGACGCCTGGGATTTTCTTCCTACAGACGAGGCGGTAGTGCCTACATTTTTTGGTTTCCCCGACCAGAATCAAAGCCAATATCTGGACGTTGAGGCCGTTAGTCAGGAGATTCGTTGGACCTCACCATCAGAAAATCGTTTGAGATGGATTGCTGGTGCTTACATGGTGCAGACGGATCGATTTATTTCCACTGGTAATATGGTTGACACGGGACAAGGAGTGTTTCCGGTCTACAGACAACCTCGAGGAAATTTTCCATTCGACTTTGCGACAGATTTTATAAATCCTCAAATTACCTATCTTGCCGACTCTCAAGATAACTTTGCTTGGGCAGTGTTTGGTGAATTAGCTTATGACCTTACAGACAACACTGAAGTGGCTTTGTCTGTTCGTTACGATGATGACGAAAGAGAAAACACCACACTGACACCTACAGCCTTCCTCCCCAATGTCCCAGGCTTTCCACAGGGCTTTACCGGCGAGGTCAGGACCAAAAGTTGGGATGAATGGCAACCAAAGTTCACGATTCGTCACAAACCAAATGATTTATTAAGTGTTTATGGCACTGTCAGCCGTGGTTTTCGAAGCGGTGGATTCAACCAGACAGGTGTTGGTGGTGTAGCCTTTGCGAATGGTTTTCTTGGTGTGGGTGACACCTTCGATGCAGAAGTAGTGGACACCTGGGAGGCTGGTGTGAAAGGACAGTCGGCGGATGGGAGAGTTCGTGCAAATTTAAGCATGTTTACATCCCAGGCTGAGGGCACATACTTTTTCATCTTCTTGGCGGCGAACTCAACTCAAAATCTTGGAAACTTCGGCAAGGTCGATTATTCAGGTTTCGAACTGGATGTTGTGGCGAATCTTACAGACTATGTCAGCATGAACTTTGGTTATGGTCATGTTAACAGTGAGATAAAAGAGTCACTAACTGCACGTGACATAGGTGATAGAGCGCCTAACGTTTCAAAATATACTATGAATGCTGGTTTAGATTTTCGTACACCTGCGCCTTCAATTGGCACCGGCGTGGAAGCATTTCTTCGCTTAGATTATCAAATTATCGGTGATACAGCCTTCTTCGATAACAACCAGGCCGATACCAATGACAGAGACCCTGTGCACTTACTTGATTTTAGAGCGGGTGTAGAGCTTCCTGATGATTGGACAGTGACATTGTGGGGTAAGAATGCCTTGGATGAAGAGTACAACACAGAGTACTCAACTGGCGGGTTTGTATTTAAGGCCTTGCCAGCGCGTTATGGACTGGATTTCACGAAGCGTTTTTAACTAATATATGCATTGAAACGCTAATCGATTTCATTAAAGAGGCTTACCAATGAACGCGCAAAGTATTTTACCATCGCGGCTACATCATAATGCTTATGTTGTGAAGGATCTTGAAGTCACACGTCAGTTCTATGAGGACATGCTCAAGATGCCATTAACCCAGACATGGTGCGAAAAAACTGACCTTTTTGGAAAAGAGCGAGTCTATTGCCACTGTTTTTTTACTATTGGGGATGACAGTTCTTTAGCCTTCTTCCAGTTTGCGGATCCAGAAGACCAGTCAGAGTTCGGTCCGGACCTGCCACTTTCGGGTTTTCGCCATATCGCTCTGAAAGTTGAGCAGGAGCAGCAAGATGCACTCGTAGAGTTGGTGAAGAGTTCTGACTACCCGGAAGACAAGTACTATTTCCTAGAGCATGGCTACTGTCACTCACTCTACATCATTGATCCTGATGGTCTGATAGTTGAATTTTGTACTGACCATCCGGACGTGGATAAGATCATTGAAGACGTATCACCGAAAGCGCATAGTGAGCTAAAACGTTGGCTTGCCGGGGATCATACGCCCAACAACGAGGCATATCACAGAGGTCAATCAGTTTAAATCTAAATAGACAAATCCTTAATAAGGTTAAAAAAGCCCGTAATGTTTTACATTACGGGCTTTTTTTATTGCTCGAAAACATGCAAAAATGGCAGGATTACGAATTGTGAAAAGTCAATGTAAAGTGCTTTTCAGGATGGGATAACCCCTTTGAATTTGGTAGGTTACGGCGTATTTCCAGTAACACATAACAACAAGATGGAGTCACGTTCAATGTTTCAACGAATCTGTTCAGTGCTATTAAAAGGGGCTTCTTTAGTTGCCGTTTCATACTTTTTTTCAGCAGCGACAAATGCCCAGGAAGGCCATCCCCTCAAGGGCTCATGGATTGGTGAATGGTCCGGTAATTCTGACCTAGGCGAGTTTGTCCTTGTCGTCATGGACTGGGATGGAAGCGCTGTTAGCGGAATGATCAACCCGGGTACAGATAACATGGGCATCGAAAATGTTGACCTGAATCCTGAAGACTGGTCTGTGACGATTGAATCCGGCGGTTATACAATCGAAGCGGTAATTGAAAATCTAGAGCTTCCTTCCCGTGCGCTGGTTGGTACTTGGAGGGGGCCGGGTGGAGAAGGCAATTTCGAAATTGTCAGGCAGTAATCAACCGGAACACATCCTCTTTTCAGTAAATTCGCTATGACCGTTATGAAATATTCAAGAATAAAAACTTATATCAACGTGCTGATGACGTATTTTGCATTGGCTTCTATAGGAAGCGTGTTTGCCCATCATCCCATTTACGGCAAATTTGACCCTGATGAGTCGATTCAAATAAACGGCATTGTGACCAAGGTGGATTGGCGCAGTCCTCATATTCATGTTTTCGTTAATGTTGCTTCCGGCAGTGATGTGGTGAACTGGGCAGTTGAAATGGAAAATCCCTATATATTGCTTGCCAATAACTGGGATGACACGTCACTGCAGCCAGGTGATGCCATTGCAGTTTCCGGCATTCGTGCCCGCAACGGCAGCCGACAATTGTGGGGCGAAGATGTCCGTCTCGCTGATACTGGTAGGGCTGTCTATACCGTGGGTGATACAGAACCGCAGAAACCGCTGGCTGCACGTCCGGTTCCTCGCTGGCCTGACGGTACTCCGGCTCTTGGTGCAGAACCAGGCAGCACAGGCGGCGTCTGGAGCTATCCTACATCTAAAGCGCTTGTAGAAGATGGCGTTGATTTGGCCATGGATGATTACGGTCAGCTTGCCAATATTGCCGATGCATCAAAAGTTGCGCCTATGCAGGACTGGGCGCTAGCAAGGTACGTGCATCGCCAGGAGCGCTTTCTGCAAGACGACCCTATGTATCTTGACTGTAAGCCTCCCGGCGGACCTAGGCAGTATCAGTCTGATCTTGGTTTTCAGTTGATAGAGGATAGGAAGAGCGCACGCATTTTTGTGCTTCTTGGCAGCGGTAACCGCAACTACAGAATTATTTACCTAGATGACAGGGATCAGGTGGGTAGAGTCACTGGTGACGATGACAACCCTCTATTTTATGGTCGTTCTGTTGGAGCCTGGGAAGGGGATACCCTGGTCGTTAATACTACCGGTTTCAACGAAGGTTTCTGGTTTACCAACGGCGGCCTGCCGCATACAAACCTGCTTTCCATGGTGGAAAAGTTTACCCGTGTTAGTCAGGACACGATGCAGTACGAAGTTACCATTAATGATCCGGGTGCCTATACCAGGCCTTGGACAGCAAGCTGGGAATTAAGTTGGGTTGGCGGACAGGAACTGCCTTACTCTTTATGTCAGCATAATCGCCAGTAAGAGCGTGCTGAGAGCCTTTTAATTAGAGGAGCTACTTATGAAACATCTTTTCATTATTCTATTGGCCGGCAGTTTTCTTTTTGCCGGAAATCTCTCTGCTCACCACTCATTCGTGGCTGAGTTTGATTCAAACAAACCTGTTCAGTTGAATGGTATCGTTACCAAGGTTGAGTGGACTAATCCGCACGTCTGGATTTACCTAAACGTCAAAAATGATGAAACAGGTGAAACGGTCAACTGGGGTGCTGAACTGGGTCCACCTCATGGACTGCAGCGCCGTGGCTGGAGACGTAACACCCTTTCTATCGGGACGCCTATCAATGTTGATGGCTTCCTGGCCAGGAATGGAACGCCACGTGTTAATGCACGCAGCATTACACTGCAAGCTACCGGTGCTTCACCAGGCCAAACATTGGATGCAGATTCCAGTATTGGCAGTGGTCAGCAGTAAGCCAAGAATATTTCGGTAATAATACAAAGGGGGAGTGATAAGCGTGCAATTTAAGAAGACTGTTTCGTCTCTGCTGGCCTACACAGTATTGCTGGGGTGCAGTACCCTTCTACTGGCCCAGCCAGGTGGCGGTGGAGAGGATTTTGGTCCTGCTCCAAGAGACGCTGACGGCAGGGTGACCCTTGGTGGAGTTTCCATGAACGACAAAGGTGTCTGGACGCCCATGTTCAGCATATTTGATCCGGTAGCACCGGTAGAAGTAGTGCCTTTTCAGCCATGGGCGAAAAAGCTCTACGATGACCGCCAGCTTCACGAACTGGAACCTCATGCACGCTGCAAGGCCTCAGGAGGGTCCAGGCAATTTCTAACTCCATACGGCGTAGAGTTTGTTGAAATTCCGGAGCTGGAAAAACTTTATATTTTCGATATTGGTGGTCCCCATACATTTCGTGTGGTGCACATGGATGGCAGTTCCCATCCTGCTGATCCAGAGCTCAGCAACTACGGTCACTCTGTGGGCTGGTGGGAAGGTGACACATTAGTGATTGATACCGTTGGGTATAACGAGGATTTCTGGTTTGGCCGCAGAGGTCTCCCGCATACCGAGGCGCTGCATACCATAGAACGCATTACCCGTTACAACTCTGACAGGATTGATTACAAAATCACGATTGACGATCCCCTGACATACACGGGAAGTTATACCGGTGGCTTTAATCTGCGTTGGCAGGAAGACCAAGAACTATTCGAGTACATCTGCCAGCAGGCAAATTATGCCGATGAGCTGATGGTTGGGCAGGAGTCAGATGGCGTGGATAGGAGCAGTCCGATCGTTCCCTGATTTCAGTTTCAGAAGAGATGTTGAAAACCCGAAGATGATCTTCGGGTTTTTTTTGCTTCTGAGATAGTGGTATTAGGGCAAGTGCTGTCGCACATCTGCAGTGCAAATAATGGAGTTCTTTTGCTCAAATGCCTCGTGGTTCTGGGCTAAGGTGGATTTTTCATAGATATAGTTCACCATGATACCTAGACTCTGCCTCATGCCGTTTTTTGACTCGTCTGCCAGCCAGTTAATGCGCCCCAGTGTTGCGCCGTTGCCCAGATGAAAGCGGGCGACGGCGCAGGCAGGCTTTTCGCCTTCTTTTGCCTTGACCAGGTAGAAGGCAGCAAGGCTCATCAGAAGTTTCTTCATCTCTGGGTCTGCAAGCTTCGCATTCTTGAGGTTGTCGAGCACATCCCTGGCGAGCACTTTTTGATTGTCGTCGAGGAACTCTAGTGAATCCAGGCTAGTATCTAGCCAATGCCTGAAACGCGGTATAGGCGAAAGGGTGGAGTAAGTCTCAATACTGGAAATCTCTCTTTCCAGCTTTTCAACAACCTGCTTGATCAGGAGATTGCCAAATGAGACACCGCGCAGCCCCTTAAGGCAATTATTAATGGAATAAAAAATAGCGGTAGTAGGCGCTTCTCTGGTATCCCCGTTTACATCCTCGTGCAGCAGTTCAGATACGTTGCTGCTGATCTCATTGGTTAGGGCTACTTCCACAAAAATGAGAGGTTCGTATGGCATGACCGGATGAAAAAAACCAAAGCAGCGACGATCCTCTTCAAGGCGGCGATGCAGATCGTTCCAGTCTTCGATTTCGTGTACTGATTCGTATTCAATAAGTTTTTCTAGGACCACGGCAGGAGTTTCAAGATCGATACGCCTGATATCGAGAAAACCTCGGTTAAACCAGGAGCGAAACAGGTGCAGTAAATCGTAATCAACGGTGCTGAGCCCCCGATTTTCTTTGAGTGCTGACAAAACATCCTCGCGCATAGCGATCAATGATTCAGTGCCCATTGGCGCCATGTTTAACATACGAAACAGTTCCAGTCGCTTTGATTCGCTGGCTTCATGCAGGGCCTGCAGCGAAGTCTGCACAGGGTTTATCTGGTAGCCCTGGATTGCGGCATCGACTTTATCGCGGTCTGCGGATAACTCTGTTTCCAGGAAGCTAAAAAACTCCGTCTTTTCTTCCCATTCGAACTCTTTATAGGCATCCAGAATTTCTTCCGCTAGCGCGATAGATGATGCTTCTCCTTTTAGCTTTAGCAGCGTGTTACATAATGTGCTTATCTGCGCGGTTTTTGGTTCGTCATTTCTGGGATAAAGATTGCCAAAATTTTCCAGGCCAAGAACGGAAAGTTTTTTTACCAGGTTTTTGAGGGAGATGGCTTTCATGTCGGAGTTTGCAAGTAAGGCGTGCCATTAATTGAAAGGCATAACAGCTAATTCTTTAGTTTATAGCATGAACTCATTCATGTTTCATGTAATTAGTTACGAACCTTTTTATACGTTACCATAGCCTTTCACGATTATAAGAATACGAAGGAGGAGCCATTGAGCTTTGTTGTGGCGCCCCAACCGACCACGGAAATTACCGTTGTTGGATCAAGTGATACTTTTCCGGTTCACCGAGTGTACTGTGTCGGTAAAAACTATGCCGATCATGTCAAGGAAATGGGTTCGACACCTGATCGGGATCCACCCTGTTTCTTTATGAAGCCGGCAGATGCCGTCATTACGAATAGTGAGGTGCCGTATCCCCCAGGAACAAAAAATTACCACTACGAAACTGAACTGGTCCTGGCAATCGGCAAAGAGGGACGAAATATCAGCGAGGCCGATGCTCCGAATTATATTTTCGGCTATGCCGTGGGGTTTGATATGACGCGCCGAGATTTGCAGATGGGCGCTGGGGGGATAGGGCATCCCTGGGACATTGGTAAGGGTTTTGATCATTCAGCACCGATTTCCTCCATTTATCCTGCTGCTGATGTCGGTCATATAAACCAAGGGCGTATCAGCATGGCAGTGAATGGAGAGACCCGCCAAGATGCTGATATTAGCCAGCTCATCTGGAAGAACAACGAAATTATTGCGCAGCTCTCACGCCTATTTCTGCTTAAACCCGGCGACCTGATTTATACGGGAACACCTGCCGGTGTAGGTGCCGTAGTGCCGGGAGATAAACTCGTGGCTGCAGTTGACGGCCTAGGCGAACTCGCCATAGAAATAACCAGTCCGGAGTAATCCTGCCTCATGCAGCCTCGCGCGCATTCATTCTCAACCCTGCTGGATAGTCGTTTTCTGATAGCCTACTTGGTTGGAATTTCCAGCGGCTTTCCCTGGGTACTGCACGGTTCCATCTTGACACTATGGCTCCAAAGCGAGGGTCTCAGTCGATCCGCAATTGGTTACATCGGGGTGATCTCCGCTAGTTATGCCATTAACTGGATTTGGGCACCTCTTGTTGATCGCCTGAAACTGCCTGTTTTGTATAGGTTGTTCGGGCAGCGACGTTCCTGGATCCTGTTTTGCCAGGGACTCCTGGTCCTGTTTATGTTCGCCATCAGTACGGCAGACCCGGGAGTGAACCTTTTTCTTGTCGGAATTTGTGCGCTCGGGATTGCGGTCACATCCGCGACACAGGATGTCGCAGTAGATGCATACCGCGTAATGCTGTTCAGCCGTGACGAAATGGATGAAAAAATTCCCTATGCTTCTGCCATCGCAACGGCGGGCTGGTGGTCGGGATATGGCTTTATCGGTGGTGCCATAGCATTAACCCTCGGTGGCGAAAGCATCGGCCTTGCATGGCCGGAAGTGTACAGGGCGATGATTATCTTTATGCTTTTTCTGATGGTCGCCGTTATGTTTTCCCCAAACCCTATGACTGCGTACGACGAACAGAACTTTTCTTCTTCTGGTGTAGGAGTAGATTCAGTTCCTCAAGCGTCAGGCTGGTTAAAAAATACCATAGTGGACCCATTTGCCGAGTTTTTCGGGCGCACCGGATTCAAACTCGGCCTTGGCATTCTTTTGTTTCTATTCAGTTTTAGACTGGGGGAAGCCATGCTGGGCCGCATGTCCCTGGTTTTTTATGTTGAACTGGGTTTCACCACTGAACAGATAGCCTTTTACCAGAAGTTTTTTGGCGGTTTACTCACTATAATATTTTCGTTGATAGGGGCTTTCATTAATACCCGTTTTGGCATTATTAGGGGAATGCTGGTTGGCGGAATAGCAATGGCATCATCAAACGTGCTTTTTGCGATTATGGCACAGGTTGGACCTGAGCCATGGCTCTTCATGCTGACCTTGCTGATAGATAATTTCACACAGGCGCTAGCAACGGTTTGTGCTATTTCGTTTATTTCTTACTTTGCCAGTCGCGTGTTTACCGGAACCCAGTTTGCGCTGATGACCTCCATCTCAAATTTCGGAAGGACCACCCTGGCAGCTAGCAGTGGGGCTATCGTAGATGGCCTGGGTGGTAACTGGGCGCTGTTTTTTATCATCACGGCATTAATGGTCATACCGGCGCTGCTGATTCTTATCTGGGTCGGCCGAATGCTGAAAATTTACAATGCTCGGAACTGGCAGTAGGCCACTTTTTAAGCAATTTTTGAACAGCTCAGCAAATTACACTAAGTGTCCCGATTTAATCCAGAGTAATGAGTCCTCTAGTATTTCTGGCGCATGTGAGCCGCCAGGAGGAACGCGTACCCAGGTGCCGGCCTGAAAGGTGCCATATTCATCCCTGTAGGCGCCCCTGATGATGAAAACCTCTTCGCCTGCATAATGGACATGCGGATGAATCTTGATGCCTGCAGGCGCTTCAAACAGCATGACGTTTTCTGTTTCGAAGTTATGCAAGTAGAGCAGGCGTGAACCATCTTCCCGTTCTTCCCATTCGGCCTTGTTCGTTTCTATCGCTTTACGTTCCTTATCCTCGGCCTTCATCTGGTGCAGTTTAACGAGGATTACGCATCCCTCCTTACTGAAGGGGGAATGGATAAACCCTTTTGGGTTGCGAAAATAGGTACCGGCGTGAAAATCGCCGGTTTCATCAGAAAAGGTACCTTCCAGGACCAATATCTCCTCCCCCAATGGGTGATTGTGACCTTTGAAACTTGAACCTGGGTCATAACGTACAATACTGGTGGCGTGGCCGCGCTCGACTTCCTCCCGCGCTAGGCACTTGCGCCAGACTCCTTGAGCAGGGCTTGGCTGCCAGTCCATGCTGTTGGTATCTACTGAAACGAACTGAGAAAAATCCATATTCAGCATATTCAGTTTTCTCTGTTATAAACGATTCGTCCGCCCACCATGGTGAGTGTTGGTCTGATCCAGAAAATTTCTTCTGCAGGGACAGTCATGTAATCCTTATCAAGAACAACCAGGTCTGCATATTTACCCGCTTCAAGACTGCCCAGGTTGTCTTCCTGAAAAAACATCCAGGCATTGTTGCGGGTGTGAGCAGCCAGTGCTTCCTCACGTGTGAGAGTCTGGTCCAATGCCTTGTTGCCGGCAATATCCATACCGCTAACTGCCCATCCCAGTGTAATAAAAGGCTGGTAATGGGATACGACCGTTGAGTCGGTACCCAATCCAAATACGATGCCGCTGTCAGCTATATCCCTAAAGGGAATTCGGACGCCTCCGTTCATGGCAACGCCATGCACTGCCAGGGTCATGCCGAGGTCGCGGGCGCGGCCGATGCTGTCAAGGTTGATGTCGTAGACATGGGCAAGGGTCCAACGCAAGTGTCGGATCGGGTTAGCATTGTCCAGGACTTCAAAGCGGTTTAGCAGATCCTGGACGGACCAGTTGCTCATGGTATGTTCATGAATATGCCAGCCGCCTTCTGCAGCAGCGGCTGCTATTTTCATTAGGTTAGTCATTATTTCTTCCGGCCATGGCCCCTGCTGGGATGGAAAGTCGAAAAAGGGCAGGTAGATATGCTCACCCAGTCCAAAACGGCCGTAAGAACCATCGAAGGTGTTGGGAGTACTACTGCGAATGAGTGCTGCACCCGCATCGGCCCCAACAGCGTCATTCGCCTCGTAAGTCAGAGTGTGCCAAATGCGTAGAGGCAGTGAGCCTCTCTCTGCACGTCGCTCAAGCACATAATCCTCCCCCTCAGGGCCTCGGCCTAGGCTGTAGAGTGCCGTCAGCCCATGACTATTCAAGGTGTGCATGAAGTCTGTGAGATTTTTCTCCAGCTGCGCTTCCGATGTTGGTGCGACCTGCTGGACCAGCAGACCATAGGGAGGTTGAAATGTTGCCAGCCCCTGGGCTGGATGCCTGGCTCCATCTTCAGGGTTAAGGCCGACAGCTTCCAAGGCCAGTGTATTGGCATAAACCAGGTTGTAGCGTTCTTGGAGAAAGAGTGGATTTTCAGGTGCTACCTGATTGAGTTCCTCGAGCGTAAACCCACCTGGCTGGTCAGCAAACTGCTCTGGGTACCAGCCGCCCTGCGTGAGCAACCATTCGCCCGGTTCAAACTCTGCAACTTTTTCCGCCAGAATCCTGAGCGCCTCTGCCCTGGAATTTACGCCGTCAAGCCGAGGCTGCCGGTGCCAGCGCTGTACTGCGCGAAGAAAGTGAAAATGATTGTCTATCAGTCCTGGAATAACCGTTGCCCCTTCCAGATCGATCATTACTGTTTCATTATCGGCCATGCGGCTTATAGTACTGTCATCGCCTACGGCACTGATGCGTTCCCCCTTAATAGCTATTGCTTCCTGTATGGAAAAGGCGGTATCAACCGTAAGAATTTTTCCGTTGTAGAAAATAGTGTCAGGTGCCTGAGCTTGCAGGACATGGGGCAACAGGCAAAGCAGCGGTAGGCAGGTTTTAAGCAATGTTTTCATGGTCTTCCTCCGAGGCAAGCCAACATATCATAGCGACCGGACTAGACAAACTCTCTTTCAGGTGAATTGCCGGATTTTTGCCATGTTTAGGGCATGGGGGTGTCTTATTGGCTTGTTTCAATCGCAGTTAGGAAAGGAGGAAGATGATGGTTTTCAAAACGCGCAAAATCCCCAGGCACCTGATCATAGAAGATGAGTTCGAATTTAATGAAAAGCCAAAGCGGGGCATTTTTCAGAAGCTCTTGTTGTGGAGCGTTTTCCTTATGCTCGGATGTTTCCTGACACTGGTTCTTGTGCAGATATAAAAAAACCGGCTTGAGGCCGGTTTTTTCAGTAGGGCAGTATTACTCGTCGCCGTCGTAAGTATCCAGTCCTGGCTTAAGCTTTTTGTCATCAAGAAATGCTTTCATGGCGCCCTGCCTGAAGGCGGCGCCGCTGCGGAAAAGAGAACCATCAGACTTGGCGTAGATATAGTCGTTGGCCGTATCCCAGTCCATGAAACGAACACGTTTGAAGACTTCCTTTGCCGAGCGAAGCACCACCGGATCTTTTTTCATTAATTCTTTGGCCAGTTCCACGACGCGGCTTTTTAACTGGTCGGCAGGGACAGATTCGTTTACCAAGCCCATTTTAGCTGCTTTCTTACCGTCAAATGTTTCGCCGGTCATAATGTAGTAAAGCGCATTGCGCTGGCCCATGGCATCGGCGACAGCCTTGGTCACATTGCCCCCGGGCAGAATGCCCCAATTGATTTCGGATAGTCCATATGTAGCATCATCAGAGCTAATGGCCAAGTCGCAGGAAGTCAGTGGAGTGAAAGCACCGCCAAAAACCCAGCCGTTGACCATGGCAATAGTTGGTTTGGCATGAAAACGCAGTTTTACTTGGTGCCAGGCGTGGGCTTCCTCACGAATACGCATCTTGAAAATATCGCCTTCGTTGTCTGTTTCCCTGAAGTATTCCTTCAGATCCATTCCAGCGGACCAGGCCGCACCGCGGCCGGTAAGCACAACTACAGCACAGCGATCATCCATCTCAAGCGCATGTAGCGTGGCATACATTTCACGGTTAAGCGAGGGACTCATGCAGTTTTTCTTTTCTGGGCGGTTAAAGAAGACAAAAGCAATGCCGTCTTCAAATTCAACATCAACAGTATCGCCCCAAGGCTCATTGGCTGTGGACATAATAGCTTCCTGGAATAAGTTAAAAAAAGTTAAACGAAGAGTGTTCTTGTTTTTATGGGATCAGATTAATTTGAATATTCTGTGCCGTCTTCTGTACGAATGGCGCGAAGAAAGAATTTGCTAGGGTCTTCTATCAAGGGCGAGCCAACAGCATGTACTTCAGCCCCCGGAGCCATCATGTTTGGACGAATGCCATTTCTGACCATCATGTTGGCGGGAGCACCCTCAATGAAATGTATAATTTCCTCGTCACCATCTTCATTAATGATTTTAAGGGTCATTTCGATGTGGGGGTTCCTGAATTTAACGGTATCAACAACGCCGTCAAAGGGAATCTGCGTTTCGAAATCGTAAATAGCAAAGGAATGGTGCGCGTTAGCCTGGCTGACCAGTAGTGCGCAGGTAAGATAAGCCAGAGTTTTAAGTATTTTTATCATGCTATAGACCCCGAAAAAGGAAGGTAAATATACCAAAAAAACTAAAAATCAGCCAGCGTGGGGTCTTAAAGCAACCAGCACTATGTTGATATTGGCAGCATATCCACGGATGTAAAACCTTAATGCGGAGACTTTCCTCGCCTATACCCTGAACACCTTGGAAACCGGCAGTAAAGAAATTGAAGCACTTGTGCACACCTGCTGGGTAAGGGCAGTGTGGTCGCACTTTTACTCGAGAAGGGCTGCAAAATTACACCGGTCAGCGTCAGACGTTAAAGCCCGGTTGATTACCTCCGTGGATTTCCTGATAATGCGCCGCGGGTTACGGCTGCCGGACATTTGGCCCACTTTGAATGTGGCAGTAAACCGTTTACCATCGGTTCTTCGCAGCAATATGGAACCTGTTTAGTGGTATCTCTTGTCGGTCCCCTCGCAATGATAGGTTGTGAACCCCGTCAGGCCCGGAAGGGAGCAGCGGTAGCGGCTGATTCATGTGCCGGGGTGTGGCTGGCAGGAGGTACCTCCAATATCTCCCAGTAAGTCTAGAGAAGTTGAATGTAAAAAGGGCTATGGGCAGGTAGAATGTAGTCAATCTAGTGCAAGCAACGGGTTATAGGGTACGGTTGACCACCGGGTGTTTGCACAACTTCATAATAAAACAGCGCCCGGTCAAGCGCTGAATTTTAAAGCGGATTTATGACTTATCAGGTACTGGCAAGAAAATGGCGCCCCCGGAATTTCCGGGAGATGGCCGGCCAGGGTCACGTCCTGAAAACCCTCATCAATTCTCTCGATAACGACCGTCTGCATCATGCCTATCTTTTCACTGGTACCAGGGGTGTCGGTAAAACCACTATTGCCCGTATCCTTGCCCGCTGCCTGAATTGCGAAACGGGAGTCACTTCAGAACCCTGCGGAGAATGCAGCGCGTGTACTGAAATAGATGAAGGGCGCTTTATAGACTTAATCGAAGTGGATGCCGCTTCAAGGACCAAGGTGGAGGATACCCGGGAGTTGCTCGACAACGTCCAGTATTCACCAACCCGGGGTCGCTACAAGGTCTACCTCATTGACGAGGTGCATATGCTGTCGGGTCACAGTTTCAATGCGCTTCTAAAAACCCTTGAAGAGCCGCCACCACACGTTAAATTCCTGCTCGCGACAACTGATCCGCAAAAGCTGCCAATCACCGTATTGTCGCGTTGCCTGCAGTTCAATCTGAAAAATATAAGCCCTGAAAGACTGGTTGAGCACATCAAGCATATTCTCGATGAAGAGAAGATCCCTTATGAAGAACCGGCACTGTGGCAGCTGGGCCGGGCAGCCCAGGGCAGTGTCAGGGACTGCCTGACCTTGCTGGACCAGGCTATCGGCTACTGTGAAGGCAATATCACCGATGCAGAAGTGAGCACCTTTCTTGGCGCGATTGACCAGGGTGTCATTCATAACCTGGTGGATGCGCTGGTGGCAGAGGATGCCGCTGCCATGTTGGAAATAATAGAGAGCGTTGCCGATTATGCCCCCGATTTTGCGGCTGTGCTTACTGATTTGCAGTCTTACCTGCATCGAGTGGCGATTGCCCAGGCTGTACCAAATGGCGTGGACAATTCCCATGGAGATAGAAAGCAGGTCAAGGAACATGCTGGCAAGATTCCTGCTGAAACCGTTCAGCTTTACTACCAGATTGCATTGAAAGCCCGTGAAGATATGGCCTATGCCATAGATGCGCGTTCAGGGCTGGAAATGGGGCTGTTGAGAATGCTTGCCTTTACGCCTGCTAGGGCTCCTGCAGCCAGTGGCGCAGGTCCCGACGGCAATGGAGATGCTGCCGATTCCGCTAAAGCAGTAAAAAAAAAGCCGGTAGCAAATGAAAAAGCGGCTAGTCAGGCAGCGTCCGCCCCAAAACCGGCTAAACCCAAAGAGACAACTGTTGCCGTAAAGAGCCACCGTGAGCCAGCTGCAAAGAAAGCACCCGCACCTGCAGCGCCGGTGGTTTCTTCTGAGCTGGTGCAGTCTCCTGCCGAAGTCTCATCATCTGCCCATGGTGATCTCGACAAATCAAAAATCAGTATCACTGAATTGAAACCCTCATCCTGGATTAACCTCTTTTACCAGCTCGACCTTGATGGTATTACCCGGAGCATTGCGGCAAATTTTCTGCTGCAAGAGGTAAGCGGCAAGAAACTTGTTTTCGTCATGGATGAGAGTCAGTCCACGGTTTTCAATGAGGAGCAGCAACGTCGGATTAACCAGGCACTCAATACCTATTTCAGTGATGAAGTTTCCCTGCAGGTTGGGCCCGGTGAAATCAATACTGAAACCCCGGCGGCATGGCAACAGCGTATGGATAAGGAAAGACTGGCAGAGGCAATTCAGACATTTGAAAACGATGCCACCGTGAAGGAAATCGTGGAGCGTTTTTCAGGCGCTATCGAGACGGACTCTATTGAGCCCACCAAACCAAAACATTATTGATGTTGTGTTAACACACAGGAACAGGAAAACGTGATGACTGATCTTAACGACCTTCTCAAGCAGGCTAAGGAAATGCAGGAGCAGATGCAGAAGGCTCAGCAGGAAATGGCCGAAAAGGAAGTCACCGGAGAGTCCGGTGCCGGGCTGGTCAAAGTGGTTATGAATGGCAAGCATGTTGTAAAGAAGGTCACTCTCGACCCGTCGCTGATGCAGGAAGAGCAGAATCTCATTGAGGACCTGATGGCGGCGGCTACCAACGATGCAGTACGCAAGGTTGAAGAAAATAATAAAAATCAGCTCGGCGGCTTGATGTCTGGGCTGAATATGCCTGAAGGCTTCAAGTTTCCTTTCTGATTCTCTATTCCATGAATAACAGCCCTTTAATAGACCAGTTAATCGATGCCTTTCGACGACTTCCAGGCGTCGGGCCCAAGTCGGCCCAGCGTATGGTTTTGCATTTCCTTGAAAAGGACCGGGACGGCGGGAAAAGACTCGCTGAAGCCTTGCAGGCGGCAATGGAAGGTGTGGGGCATTGCCAGCAGTGCAGGACCTTTGCCGAAGAAACGCTTTGTCGCATCTGCCAGAGCCCTTCCAGGGACCAGCACACCATCTGTGTTGTTGAAACGCCAGCCGATGTGTTTGCCGTTGAGCAAACAGCTTCCTACCAGGGGCTTTACTTCGTGCTGATGGGACACTTGTCACCCATTGATGGTATCGGTCCAGAGGAAATAGGGGTTTCCTCGCTGGTAGAAAGAGTTAAGGCCTCAGAAATCAACGAGGTTATACTGGCAACCAATCCGACCGTTGAAGGAGAGGCCACCGCTTTTTATATCGCCGAGCAGCTCAAGTCGGATGGTCTTAAGGCAAGGGGACTGAAGATATCGCGTATAGCCCACGGCGTCCCCGTTGGCGGCGAACTTGAATATATTGATGGAGGCACCCTAGTGCACTCCCTGGCCGGACGCCAGTTGCTGGATTGATCACTGGCATGAATAGCAATATAGCCCCTACAGGTAGTGATTGGATTGACGGCATAGATAACAACTATGTCATGGTACTCAATGACGCCGATCTGCATGCCCTGTGTGCGCAGTGGAAAAACTGCCAGTACCTGGCAATGGATACGGAATTTATCCGGACCACTACATTTTTCCCCCAGGTAGGACTGGTTCAGGTCAATGCCGGCAAGGGAAACTACCTCATTGACCCTCTAGAGATTGCAGACTGGGGGGCTTTCTGTGAACTCATGGTGGATCCTGCGATTACCAAGGTCTTTCATTCCTGTTCAGAAGATCTACAGGTCTTCATGGCAGTCATGCAGCTGGTGCCTTCGCCTGTTTTTGATACACAGATAGCAGCCTCCCTGCTTAACTTAGGTTTTGGTTGTAGCTACCAAAACCTTGTGCGGCACTATCTCGAAATCGATTTGCCCAAAGGTGAGACCCGGTCCGATTGGCTGCAGCGTCCCCTGTATGACAGACAGCTCAACTATGCGGCCCTTGATGTGGCCTGCCTGCCGTCCATATACCTGGCGCAGCAGGCCAGTCTTTCCGAGGCAGGCCGTCTGACCTGGCTCGAAGAAGAATGCAGGACGCTGATCGATCAGTATCAACGGGAACTCGAAGGTGATTTTTCCGGGATGCTCCTCGGACTCAAGGGGGCTTGGCAATTAAACCAGCGCCAGCTTGGTGTATTGAAAAAACTGACCGAGTGGCGCGAGTTGCGGGCAAGAAAAAGAGACAAGCCCAGAAACTGGATTATCAAGGAAAAACAGCTAATTGATATCGCCCGGCTTTGTCCGGCAGACATTGGTGAATTACGCCGCATAGACGACCTGGGCAAAAACTTTATCCGGCATGAAGGCAATGAGGTAATAGATCTTGTGCAGCAGGCGTTGACGATGGATGAGGAAATGCTGCCAGACCCTATACCGGATCCGCTGGATGGTGGTGCAAAGAACAGGCTCAAGCGTGCTCAACAATTTGCCCGTAACAGGGCCGAGGAGCTGGAGCTGCCAACTGAAATGCTGATCCGAAAACGCTGGCTGATTACACTCATGCAAAATCTCCGTGATAGTGCTTCGGCCTCAGAGGACGATCTTTTGCCCGGGGAGTTGAGGGGATGGCGTTATGATCAGCTCATGCCCGGTTTGGTTGAGGCCATAAAGAAATGAGTGAAAGCCAGCAGGAGCGGTTTGTCACTATCTTCAAGGGCAGCCGTGAACAAGAATTATACGTTTTCGTGCCTCGTGAAACTGGAGAGACCAACATTCCGGATGAACTTTGTCAGCGTATGGGTGAAATTCAGGAAGTCATGACGATCAAGATCAGTGCAGATAAAAAGCTTGCCCGCGCTGACGCAGCCAGGGTACTGTCCTGTATCGCCGAACAGGGCTACTACCTGCAGCTTCCTCCGGAGATTACCGGCCAGGTTCTGAATGATGGCGATTAACAAGAAGGCCGGGCTTCCTTTCTGGGAAACAAAATCGCTGACTGAAATGTCGCGCAAGGAATGGGAAAGCCTGTGCGATGGCTGTGCAAAATGCTGTCTGCACAAGCTTGAAGATGAAGATACCGGAGAAGTCTTTTACACCAGGGTAGTGTGTCAGTACCTGGATGAAGAAAAGTGCAGCTGCACGGTTTACAAGGAAAGGAAACGCCTTGTTCCGGATTGCGTTATTCTGACTTCCGGTAATCTTGAAGATATGGGCTGGATGCCCGGGACCTGCGCTTATCGCCTTATTATCGAAGGCAAGCCTCTCCCGGTATGGCACCCTTTGATAAGCGGCAGCCGTGATGCAATTATTGCCTCCGACAACACGGTCACTGGCAAGGTAGTCTCGGAAACTTTTGTGCATGAAGAGGGCTACGAAGAGCATATTATTGACTGGACCAGTGATAAGGAGTCACTAGAAGAGGGCTAAATTTGTAAGCGATGGAAACAGCGGATTATTTTATAGCCTGGTCGATCTACCTGCTGTGTGCCGGAGCGGTGAGCATTATTATCTGGAAAATGCTTAGAAGGTATGTATGGCGTGAGCTAGCTTATCTCGTGCAGTTTGTTGGCATGGCTGTTGTTTTTACGCCCTGGTATGTCCTGCCTGAAGAGGAAATTCTTGCCCCCGCAATTTTTGTGTTCTTGCTAGACCTGATCACAATTGATGTCACTACCAGTATCAGGTCCCTCATTCCCCTAGTAATGTCCATACTACTGGGTGTTGTTCTGGCGGTGGTGATGAGTGTTATTTACCGTGTAAAAAGACGCAGAGACATGGCTCCGGCTTTCCCCGCTGTTGAAGAGTCTCAGAGTTAGTTGCGAAGAACATACTTGCGCAGGTAGCCGCGTAGTTGGTCATAGCTCAAATCCAGCAGCATTGCCGTCTTACGCTATTTGAACTGACATTGCTTCAGCGCTTGTCGAAGTATGCGCTTTTTGTATTTCTGTGATTGATGTTTAATACCAATAGAGCCCACCTCAAATCTTCCTGCCTGACGAAATCCTGGCTTGAACCCTCGTTGCTGCTGGCACCGGTCTTGTTGACAGGTTGAAAGGGAAGGCAAAAGAATCAAAAACTTCATCCTTGATAGGCTCGTCCGAATCCTCGTGCTGGTAAACGTAGCGCTACGCCAAATTTTTCAGCTCCCTGACATTTTCAGGCCATGGAGTGATATATGGTGCTTTTTTGGTTCGGAATGTTCAGGAATCAGCTACTGTATAATGCCACCTTTTCCCATTCTGTATTGCAATGAAGCAAAAGTCTGCACAACTTCATGATCTTGTGTCTAACTGCCTGAGCAAGGACCAGTTCTATTTTCGCTCACGCCTGAAAAAAATGACTATTGAATGCAGTCAGCAGGAACTGGAAAAACTGGCCAGAAAAATTGAAGCCTCTGCTGCTCGAGTCGAATCTAGAAAAGCAGCCCTGCCGCGTATTAGCTATCCACCCGAACTGCCACTTACGACCAGAGTTGAGGCCATAAAATCAGCACTGCAAGATCAACAGGTAGTCATAGTCGCGGGTGAAACGGGCTCAGGTAAGACTACCCAGCTCCCGAAGATCTGCCTCGACATGGGCAGGGGCATAAAGGGAATGATCGGTCACACCCAGCCAAGACGACTTGCAGCACGAACTGTTTGTCAGCGAATTGGTGAAGAACTTGGCGTAAGTGCTGAAAATGAAAGTGCCGTTGCCTACCAGGTCCGCTTTCAGGATTTCACCGATGACAGCACTTATGTGAAATTGATGACCGACGGCATTCTGCTTTCTGAGACACGTGATGATCCTTTCCTGAACAAGTATGACACTATCATTATAGACGAAGCCCATGAACGCAGTCTCAATATCGATTTCTTACTGGGATACCTAAAAAAACTTCTGCCGAAACGTCCTGACCTCAAACTCATTGTTACCTCTGCGACTATAGATGTGGAAAAATTTTCCAGGCATTTTGATGATGCTCCGATTATAGAAGTATCGGGTCGCACCTACCCGGTGAATATTCTTTATCGCTCCCCGGAAGACTCGGATGAGGAAGAGCTTAATGCGCAGATAATTGATGCCATACATCAGGTGAGGCATATACAGAAAAAAGAGCCGAGACCGTTTAAGGATATTCTGGTCTTTTTGAGCGGAGAAAAGGAAATTCGTGAAGCTGCTGAAGCGATTAGAAAGGATATTTCGCTGGACCTGGACGTACTTCCCCTTTATGCACGACTGAGCAACAGTGAGCAAAACCGGGTTTTTCAATCCCATCCTGGCCAACGCGTGGTGCTAGCCACTAACGTGGCTGAAACTTCGTTGACTGTACCCGGTATTGGTTATGTTATTGATTCCGGTGTTGCACGAATCAGTCGATACAGTGTTCGCAGCAAAATACAGCGACTTCCTGTGGAACGTGTCTCACAGGCCAGCGCAAACCAGAGAGCGGGCAGGTGCGGTCGGTTATGTCCGGGAACCTGTATTCGCCTTTATAGCCAAGAGGATTTCCTGGGCCGGTCGGAATTTACCGATACCGAAATCATGAGAACAAACCTGGCATCGGTAATTCTGCAGATGCTGACATTGCGAATAGGCGATATTGAATCCTTTCCTTTTGTTGATCCTCCAGAAACCAACGCTATCCGCGATGGTTTTCAGATTTTAGAGGAGCTGGGCGCCGTTTCGGAAAAGAAAAGGATCACGCCACTTGGTAAAAACATGGCCCGGTTTCCTGTTGATCCAAGGTTTGCGCGCATTCTTTTGTCCGCTGAGGGAAGAAATTGCCTGCATGAAATTCTGATTATCGTCAGCGGTCTCAGCATCCAGGATCCCAGGGAACGACCGCTGGACAAGCAACAGGCCGCCGATGAAATGCATGCACGTTTCAAGCATCCTGAATCGGATTTCCTGGGATGGGTAAAGCTCTGGGAATATTTTGAGGAACAGCGGCAGCAGATAGGGCGTAACAGGCTGGGAAAATTCTGCCGCAAGAATTTTCTTTCATGGCTGCGCATGGGAGAGTGGCGCGATGTACACCGGCAGCTCCGGCTAGCTAGCCAGGAACTAAAATTATCCATTAATACGGAGCCTGCCACCTATGAGCAGATTCACCAGACATTACTGACTGGTTTGGTGAGCCACGTGGCGAATAGAATTGATGAGAACACCTGGCTGGGAGCCAGGAATCGGAAATTCCGAATTTTTCCTGGCTCCAACCTGCACGGCAAAAAATACCCCTGGATCTTGGCAGCAGAATTGGTCGAAACATCGCAGCTGTTTGCGCGAATGAACGGCAGGGTAGAGCCTGAATGGATAGAGAAGGAAGCGGGTAAGCTGCTCAAATTTGAATACTCAGAGCCACATTGGGAAAAAAGACGTGGCAAGGTAGTGGCGTTGGAGAAGATAACGCTTTACGGCCTGGCCCTTGCTGATAAAAGGAAAAAGATTTATAGCACTATAGATCCTGTCATGAGCAGGGAGATTTTTATCAGGGAGGGTCTGGTTCAGTCGCAGGTTAATACTCGCCTGCCGTTTTATAAGCATAACCTTAAACTTATCCATGACATTGAAGCCATGGAGGATAAAGCACGACGCAAGGACATCCTTGTCCGGGAAGAAGATATTTATCAACTCTATGACAAGCTGCTGCCGGATAATGTCCTTGACCAGGCAAGCCTCGAGCGGTGGGTAAACCGGTTGAAAAAGAAGGATGCGAATAGGTTGTTTTTTGAAAAGCAGGACCTGCTTGCCACTGATAGTGAAAATCTCGACCTTGACGCATTTCCTGACCGGCTTGAAGCAGGACACCTAAAACTTAAACTTGATTACCAGTTTCAACCAGGGGCAGCTAGAGATGGTGTGTCGGTGGACTTGCCGCTGTCGGCATTAATGCAGTTAAAAACACAGGACCTTGATTGGCTGGTGCCGGGCATGCTCAAGGAAAAATGCATCGCCCTGGTCAAGGCTTTACCAAAGCCGCTCAGAAAACATTTTGTACCGGTGCCGGATGTGATCGACAAAATCCTCCCTCAGCTCATGGAGGGGAAGGGAGATCTCAAGTCGGTACTGGCCCAACAGCTGCAGCGTCAGCGGGCTGTGGAAGTACAAGTAAGCAGCTGGAACGGTTTTGACTTGCCGGACCACCTGCAGATGAATATCAACGTTGTGGACCAGGATGGCAAGCTGGTCGACAGCGGAAGGAGTCTTGATCGCCTGAAAAAGAAATATGCTGATGCCTCCAGAGATATTTTGTCCCAGCATTCCGCTACCAGTATTGAGGAAAAAGGTATTACAGCCTGGACTTTCGGTGAGCTGGATGAGGTAGTGGAAATTGACGAGGGCGGCCTTACCCTTCATGCGTGGCCGGCTCTGGTGGATGAGCAGGATTCAGTAGCACTGGTGCTTGAAGATTCTCTCGAGGCGGCCCAGCAGGAAACACGCAATGGGATAGCCAGGCTCTTCATGATTAAAAACCGCCAGCAGCTGAAATACCTGCAGAAAAAATTCCTCCAGGATTCGAAGCGGCTGCCGGCCATGAACCGTTTGGGCGGTAGAGACACGCTTGCGGAACATCTTATTCTCGCCGCTTACCAGTCTGCATTCGGGCTGGAGAATTTTCTGCCAAGAACAGAGCAGGCTTTTGAGGAAGTCTATGAAAAGGGGAGGTCCAGACTGGTGGAGACAATTACCCGGCTGGAAAAGCAGCTGTATAAAACCATGGATGCATATTCATCTATCGTAAGCATCCTGAAACAGTTTAAAAGTACAGATGACTTGTCCCTGCAGCATGATGTCAATACGCAGCTGGATGCACTTGTCTATGACGGATTTCTTTCGCAAACGCCGGTAGAGATACTTGACGAGTACCCACGCTACTTTGCCGCGCTTGAGCAGAGACTGGAAAAATACCCGCGACAGCGCCTTAAAGATCGGGAGTTCACCACTGTGCTCCAGCACTGGTGGGAGAAATACAGCAACCTGGTGATGCTGTATAAAAACCAGCATAAAAATGCGGCAACACTTAGCCATCTGCGCTGGATGATCGAAGAACTGAGGGTGTCATTATTTGCCCAGACACTAGGCACTCGCTACCCAATATCTGAAAAACGACTGGAGAAAGCCTGGAAATCACTCGAATAAGCCGGTTTGTATAGCTAAGCTGGCACTCAAGTACAGCAGTGAACATGCAGCCTGCAATTAGGTAAAATAACCGCTGTGATTAAAGTTACCCTGCCAAGAACCATCCGATGCCTGGTTTTGCCGCTCATGGCTGCCGCCGGTCTTTTTGCGCCTCTTGCTAATGCCCAGTATGACAATGTGGATCCCTACATGGAGGTTAACAGGAAGATCTATGGCTTCAACCAGTCGCTTGATGGGCTTGTTTTTAAACCGGTCACTGAGACCTATGATTTCATAATGCCGACATTCGCTAAGCGCGGAGTGACGAATCTCTTTAACAATCTTGATGATATTAATGTAGTGCTTAATGATTTGCTGCAGTTAAAAATGAGCAATGCGCTGCATGATTCTTCAAGATTTTTTGTCAATACCACCATCGGGGTGGCCGGCATTTTTGATATCGCTACCGGGTTGGGGCTCTATAAAAACTTTGAAGACTTTGGCCAGACCCTAGGTTACTGGGGAGTACCTCCTGGGCCTTACGTTGTTTTACCCTTGTTGGGGACAAGCAATGTTCGCGATGCTATTGGCCAGATTCCAGACTACATGTTCAATCCTGTGTTTTGGGTTGATAACACCGAAACACGCTTTTTTCTTTACTCATTTCATAATATAGATACCAGACTGTTTTACATGGCTGCTGAATCAATGGTCAGTGGCGATGAATATATTTTCGTTCGTGATGCCTACCTGCAAAGAAGAGAATATCTTGTTGCAGACGGAGAGGTGTATGATCAATGGGACGATTTCTAACTAAGACATCTAGCCTAAAACATTTCCACTATAGCAGCGCCAACCCGGCACTGGCATTTTGCTGAGGGCAGGATGTACTTGTTCTCGCTAAGTGCCTGGAACGGACCGCGGTTCTGATGACCATCATGAACCTTAAAGCGCATCATATTAAACTGTTATCGCAATGTTGGTTGTAATGGTTCCAAAGTCACCTTTTTCTTAAGCAAAGGGCGTAAATAATTACTTTTCTCCGTAACAATTAACTTGCTTTACTCTAAATCCATCCCTTTGTGACATTAGCTCCGATAAATAGTGAAACTATTAACTCAGAGTTCTTGAAGGCTCAGAAATAAGGGAGTAAGGTGGAGCACAATTCTGGTGCAAAGCCTTCAGAGCTTTACCAGGATTTAGTTGTAACAATCACAGACTAGTATTGGGGATGACATTCTGTGTTGATGTAAGAACGCCAGGAAATGAAGAACGGGGAAAATTCGGTAGTACTTGTAATAGATGACGATGAGGTTGTCAGGGGAAGTATTGCCTCATACCTTTCCAACGAAGGTTACCGTGTCGTTCTGGCAGCCACCAGTGAGGAAGGCATCGACCACTTTCATTCCTCCTGTCCTTCGATTGTTATTTGCGATATCAATCTGTCCGAAGCAGAAGACGGCTTCAATATACTGAATATAATTTTTGAGGAAACCCCGAACCAACCAATCATTGTTTTATCAGAAGCAGGTAAAACGGAAGATGTTATACAGGCCATGCGTATCGGAGTGAGTGATTACCTGATCAAGCCGCTTGATGACATGGAGATCCTTGGCATATCGATTGATAATTCTTTAAAACGTGTTCGGCTTGTCGAGCAAAATAATCGCTACAGGAAAAACCTTGAGGAAATAAACAAGGAGTTGGAGGACCGCCTGGAAATTTTCAGGATGGACCAGCAGGCGGGCAGGCATGTCCAAATGAAAATGCTCCCGGAGCCACCACAGGACATCAATGATTTTCATTTTGAGCATCGCGTCATTCCCTCGCTGTACCTCAGTGGCGATTCAGTAGATTACCAGCCTGTATCAAAACGCAAGGTGCTCTTTTATATTGGTGATGTCTCAGGCCATGGATCGTCCTCGGCATTCATCACAGTGCTGTTGAGATTCAGAGTTGCGCAGATCCGCCGTGAATATATCCGCTGCAGGTATTCCGCCGAATTTTCACCAGCCTTCGTCCTGCAGGAGATCAACAATGACCTGCTTGACACCGGTTTGGACAAACACATAACTGTTTGCATGGCTATGGTGGACAATTCGGATAATTCCCTTGTTTACAGTATCGCTGGGCATCACCCAATGCCTGTTCTTTATGAAAGCGGCAAGGCTGACTTTATTAATCCCGGTAAAAGCAGTTTCCCGATTGGGCTTGTAGAGGATGCGGAATATTTCAATACCAAAATAAACCTAGCTGATGATTTTTCGCTGTTCATGTTTTCAGACGGCATCCTTGAGTACCTGGAAGGCAACAACATGGCAGAAAAAGAGCAGAAACTGCTAAGTATCATCGCGGAAAAGAAGGGTGATTTCAGGGAGGTTAAGACAGCATTAAATTTGCATCGGGACATCAAAGTGCCTGATGATATTGCTGTACTGAGCGTAAAGAATTCATGAACAACGGCAGAATACTGGTTGCGACAGTTAATGATGTACCGATTTTAAAATTTATCGGGGACGTCCGTGTATTGATGAGTAGTGCGCTCGATAACTACTTCAACTCCCTGTACAACAGGGCTATCCTCGACAGGATGATGGTAGACATGACAGAGACGCAGGGCATAGACAGTACTGCGCTCGGGCTCCTGGCCAAGATGTCTATACAGTTAAGAAACCGCTTCAATGTCCGTCCCACCATTATTTCTACGAACCCCGACATCACGCGAATACTCAAAAGCATGAGTATTGACCTTATTTGTGAAATTATCGAAACAGTAGACAAGCAAGAGACGTGTTTTGATGAGTTGAATCCTCTTCAGGAAACAGAGGATTCAGTTCGACAAAAGGTTATCGAGGCGCACCAGACCCTCATGAATCTCAGTGAGGATAACAGGGCAGAATTCCAGGACCTCGTCTCGGCCCTTAAATCAGATCACTAGTCTGCCCCGGAAGCTTCCCGGGCGCGTTGTTTGCTGAGAATGAAATCCTTGTGGTCGAGGTAAAGCAGTTCGGCCACCTTTCTGATCAAGTGCTCTTCGTAACGGTCTATCTTGCCGTCTGCAAATGCCACTTCCCACATGTTCATGACAAGCTGGACCTTTTCACCGTAGTTAAAATGCTCGTTCATGAGGCTGGTAAATTGGTACAGTGAAGTGGCTTCCCGAACGTCTTCCTTGGCCAGTGTTATAAGTTCATCCAGGTCATCCTGTTCCAGTTCGAAACGCTCTTTCAAGATTTGAACTAGTTTTGCAGTTTCAGTTTCGTCTATTTCCTGGTCAGATTTACTGAGCTCAATCATTAGTGCAGCGCTTGCCAATTGAAGCTTATTGGCTGAATGATGGTGCTCATCATCTTCCTCACTGAAATGATTCTCAAAGAAACTGGTAATTGCTTTCAGCATGTTGCCTCCCCTAAATACTTCTCTTGTGTAGAGAGCTGATTCTGCATTATGGCGGCGGCCGTTTCGAGCACTTCTATGCCGGCATCAGGTTTATGGGCGTTTTCACTGATATAGCGCCTAAATCTTTTTGCGCCGGGCTGTCCCTGGAAAAGACCAAGTATATGTTTACTCATGTGCTTAAGGGCGACACCCTCAGCCATTTGCCTGTCGGCGTAGGCAATAAACTTCTCCAGTGCTTCATGCTCGGTGATTACGGGAGTTTCGGCGCTGAAAAGTTCCTGGTCGACATGGGCGAGTAGGCCGGGATTCTGGTAGGCCTCTCGTCCAATCATTACGCCGTCTACTTTTTCTAGCAACGCCCTAGATTCCTGTAAAGTTTTAATACCTCCGTTGATAACTATCTCATGAGAAGGGAATTGGTCCTTTATGCTAAAGACGCGTTCGTAATTAAGCGGAGGTATCTCGCGATTTTGTTTGGGGCTTAATCCTTCCAGTACGGCTATGCGGGCGTGAATGATGAAGGTCCGGGTCCCGGTTTCAGCAATGGTGCCGACAAAATGAGTGAGGTGTTCCAGCGAGTCGAGATCGTCTATGCCAGTGCGGCATTTAATGGTGACCGGAATTGATATGGCATCCTGCATACTTTTCATGCAGTCAGCTACCAGTTCAGGCTCAGCCATGAGGCAGGCGCCGATCTTGCCGCGCTGAACGCGGTCGCTGGGACAGCCAGCGTTCAAATTGATTTCGCTATACCCGGCTTCTTCACCCATTTTTGCTGCAGTGGCCAGTTCTGCAGGATCGCTTCCCCCGATTTGCAAGGCGACAGACTGTTCCTCTGGATTAAAGCGCAAAAATCTCCCTGCATCGCCATGCAGGAGTGCCCCTGTTGTCACCATTTCCGTGTAGAGGAGGGTGTGCCTGGATAATAGGCGCAGAAAGTAGCGGCAGTGGCGATCTGTCCACTCCATCATGGGGGCCACACAAAAGCGATGCTGTAAGTTGTCCATTGCGTTCGTTTCTCTACTCAGGACGCTATTATAGTTTAAACAGGATTTTGAAGCCGGTGGACTTTAAAGCCGGAGTTGGTGTATGTTGCATCCCACAAATTTTAGGAGTAGCAAGCATGAATAAGATTACCCTGGCAGCAGCCCTGCTGGTATTCCCTGTGTCATCCGTCCTAGCCGATGACTATGTTATCGATGGTTCAGGTGCGGGTATGCATTCGTCGATCGGTTTTAAGGCTAGCCACATTGGCATCAGTTCCCTATGGGGCCGTTTCAACAATATTACCGGTCACTTCATTTATGACGCTGACGACATTGAAGCGTCCAAAATTATGGTGAACATTGATCCGGCCAGTATAGATTCCAACCACCAGGCCCGTGATGAGCATCTCCGTACGAGCGACTTTCTTGATGTGGAAAGCCATCCCATTGCAAGTTTTGAAAGCTCTTCGGTGGAGGACCTTGGCGAAGGTCGCATACGTGTGAATGGCACGTTCAGCTTACATGGTGTGACCCGAAATATTAGTTTTGATGCGGTGCGCACCGGCGAAGGTGAAACGCCATTCGGTGACTACCGTGTTGGCTTCGAGGGGGAACTGGTGCTGGATACGAGTGACTACGGTATCAATGCAGGACCGGTAGAACTGGTCCTGGCCATAGAAGGGGTTCGTCAGTAACCCTAATCCCGTTAAGAGGTATTTCTGGAGGCCTTTACCATTTCCAGGATTGCCTCAATAGCAGGCTCCTTTTCGACATCCTTGAAAGTGATTTGCCTCTCATAGATCTCAGCCGCGGCATCAAAAAACTCGCGTGGCAGCCCATTGCTTTCAAGGGTTGCCGCTATTTCTTTCATCTCACCGGTGAAACGCCATGACTTTCTGGCGACCTGGCGAATTCGCCCATGGCTTTTGGCGGTAAATCCGGGATTGAAAATATCCCACTGGTTTTCAAGGGCGTCCCTAACCCCCATATTGTCTGCCGCAGCAAGAATGGCGGTATGCAGCGCCGCCTTACCCTTGCTGTTGGCAGCGAAACAAATTTTTAACCCAGAAGCCTGTCCAATCCGGTCGCTCAGGACTTCTGTTTCCAGAGGGCCGGCATCAAAACAGTCCATTACTGTTGCCGCTGCTTTTCCTGACAGGTACAGCCACGTTGTGCCGCGAGTTACGGGAGGCAGGCCGATAATACCCCCATCCACGACTTCGATACCGGCTTTTTCAAGTTTACTGGCAATAGTAGTCACGGTGGTGGGGGAAACGGCGTTCACATCGGCATAAATGCCCTGGAAATTACAGGCCATTACCAGTTCAGCAAGCTCTAATGCGGCATGAGGTGGGCATACCGAGATCAGTAAATCACAGGTGTCACACAAGGACTGCAGACTGGGCAGTGCGTTCAGGCCAAGTGAGTTGGCCCGTTCGAGAGTTGCCGCACTGCGTCCCTCACTGCACCAGTACACATCCATACCGCTGTTGCAGGCCGAGGCCGCAATGGCTGCACCCATTTCCCCAGGGTGGAGGATGCCTATTTTCATGAAGCGCTATTCCTCATCAATGACCGCTGTCTCCTCAACTAATACAAGGGAGCCCTGGTTATACAGAAGGGTCAGTAATTTCAGGCAGGCTTCATTATGCTGAAATGGCCTGAGATCAAGTTTTCTTCCCGTGCTGCTTTGCAATTCATCATTGAGTGCGGAAATTTTTCCAGTGGTGTTTTTGATCAGCAGGCTTTCACCGTTAATAAAAAGTAGCAGGTTGTCCCCTTGGTGGTAACAGGCAAGGCGTGCAGCGGGATGCAATTGAAATAGCTTGCCTTTCTGCAGAGTTACTACCATCTCCTGCGGCGTCAGCGGAGTTTCAGGCGCCTGCAGTAAATCGGGTAATCGCGGTTCAGTCATGAGGCGGCCAAAACACTGCAGTAGGAGTTCCTGGTCATCGAAAGCATGCTGCATCAAGGCTTTCACCTGGTGCAGTGAGGCGCTGGTGATTTCTCCTGGACTTGCTTCCTGGTCCAGTCCAGGGTCACGGTAGCGCATATCCTGTGGGAGACTGTTGCCGGCAAGATGACTGTAAGCGGATAAAAGCTCCGCAACATCGGGTGCGCGAAATCCAATGGAGTAGCTGATACCGGCATTGATTGCGGTCCCGCAGTGGGACATGCCGGCCGGTATATACAGTACATCACCCGTATTAAGTTCCAGTTCCTGCTCTGGACTGAAATTTGAGAGTATTTTCAGACCGGAACTTGTATCCAACGGTGTTTCACTGTTGCAGTTTTTGCCAATCTGCCACAGCCGGCTGCCTTGGCCCTGGATCAGGAACACATCGTAGTAGTCAAAGTGGGGGCCAACACCGCCATCTTTTGCGGCATAGCTGACCATGATGTCATCAAGGCGCCAGCCCGGGATGAACGCGACTTTTTGCATGAGCGATTTGACCTCTGGAATCCAGTGGTCCACCGATTGAACCAGCAGCGTCCAGTGGCTTTCAGGTAAAAAGGTAAAGTCACGTTCAGAGAATGGGCCGTGTTTAAGCTCCCAATTACCGGCATTGTTAAATGCCAGGCGTGACTCGACGTCTTCATCGAGGGACAGGCCGGCAAGCTCCTCCGGACTAATGAAGTCGGTGAAGCCTGGAAGCGCGTTTTTGATTAGCAGAGGTTTTTTTTGCCAGTACTCGGCAAGAAAGGTCGCCAGATCTATGCTGTCATGGCGATCAAGGAGCATCAGATCTTTTTAGCCTGTTCGGCGGCGTTGCCGAGGTAGGTATCAGGTCGCATTTTTTTCAACTCTTCCCTGACATCATCTGGCAGTTCGAGTGTGTCCAAGAAGTCAGCGAGTATTTCCGGCGTTATGGCCTGGCCTCGCGTCAGGGCCTTGAGCTTTTCATAGGGTTCTTCGATGCCGTAACGCCTCATCACCGTTTGTATGGGTTCAGCCAGGACTTCCCAGCTGCTGTTAAGATCTGACAGCAGGCGCTCCTCGTCGATCAGCAGCTTGCCGATTCCTTTGAGCGTTGCCTGGTAGGCAATGAGACTGTGGGCAAGGCCTACGCCAATAGTTCTCAAGACTGTGGAGTCAGTAAGGTCGCGCTGCCAGCGTGATATCGGCAGCTTCTGGGCCAGATGCTGCATCAGCGCATTGGCAACACCAAGATTGCCTTCGGAGTTTTCAAAATCGATCGGATTTACCTTGTGCGGCATAGTGGAAGAACCGACTTCCCCTGCAACGGTTTTTTGCCTGAAATACCCCTGGGAAATATAGCTCCACACATCCCTGTTGAAATCGATGAGGATGGTGTTAAAGCGGCTGACACAGTTAAAATACTCGGCAATGAAATCGTGAGGCTCAATCTGGGTTGTGTAGGCATTCCAAGTAAGCCCTAGTTCGCTGATCATGGCCTGGGCATTAGCCTCCCAGTCCACGTCGGGGTAGGCCGCAAGGTGTGCGTTGTAGTTGCCCACAGCGCCATTAATTTTTCCCAGGAACTCTGTGGCCTTTATCTGGTTGAGCTGTCGATCAAGTCGGGCTGCGGTATTGGCAAACTCCTTGCCCATCGTGCTTGGCGTTGCGGTCTGGCCATGCGTGCGTGAAAGCAAGGCTGAATAGGCATACTCATGCGCCTTTTCGCGAATGGCATCTGCCACAGTTTGCATCATGGGGGCAACGACATCAGTCATGCTTTCTTTCAGCATCAAAGCATAGGAAAGGTTATTGATATCTTCAGAGGTGCAGGCGAAATGCACAAACTCCATTATGGCTGCGAGCTCACTGTTTTCTGCGAGCTTTTCCTTGAGGTAGTACTCAACGGCCTTGACGTCATGGTTGGTCACGGACTCCTTGTCCTTGACGATGGCGGCTTTAGATTCACTGAATCCTTCTATTAGGTCTTCAAGGAAAGTGTTGGCGGCTTCGGTCAGGAGAGGGACTTCAGTAATGCCTGGATTGGCGGCAAGACGCTGGAGCCAGCGTATTTCCACGATGAGCCGGTAGCGAATCAAGCCATATTCACTGAAATAGGGCTGCAGGGCAGCAGTTTTGCCATGGTAACGGCCATCAACGGAAGAGATGGCGTTGAGAGTGGTCAGTTGTGCACTCAACAGGGAATCGGTCATGACTTTTGGCCCCAGGAAAAGGCGGTAATTATACTGGAAATTATCTCCTTTGAGCACTCTCAAACCCTTATTTTTACTGTCTTTATACGAAAACGGGCTGTTTTACAATTCGTCTTGTATATGCTTGACATATACTAGCCTGATATTATACTCCACTGAGTTGCCACTAGTGCAGGAGAGCCCACAGATGCCCACTCGCCCAGGACAGGAAAAAGGCCCCATCAAGGCCAAGCTCTTTACCAACGGCCGCAGTCAGGCCGTTCGCATCCCCAAGGAAATCGCTTTTACAGGTATTGATGCCGTTCACGTTGAAAAACGTGGTAATGCTGTTGTCCTGACACCGATCAGAAAAACCTGGGGATCCTTTTCCTGCCTTGATCCGGCCGGTGATGACTTTATGGTGATTCGTCCAAGACTGGTGAAATCCTGATGATTATCATGATTTCGGCGGATACGTGCCGTCTCATCATGAAAGAGCGGCCTGAAACATTGCTGGCACAGCTCCAGCAATGGTCGGAGCAGAGTGATGAAGTGGTGATTTCCGCTATCACCTATGCTGAACTGGTTGCCGCAGCGCTCTTGACTGCTGACCAGGCTGCGCACATGGCGCTGGTGCAGGAGTTCAGTGATCGTCTTGAAGATATCGTCCCCTGGGACAGGGATGCGGTGGACGCCTATACCCGGATCCAGCTGCAGGCCATGGAAGCAGGGCATACATTGAACATGAACGACGCCATGGTGGCAGCTCACGCCTTGAGCCTTGAAGCAAAACTGCTGACGCAGAATCGCAAACAGTTTGATTCCATACCCGGGCTGGAAATTCTCGATCTACCTGCCTGAGCATATACTTCAGGATCTTAATGGATTTCGTGGACCTGGTTCATTAGCAGCAGCAGTTGCCTCTCCAGTTTTTTTCTGCCAATTAGCAGGTGCCAGCGCCTTCCTTCAGACTGCTGCCAGAGCACTGCTGAGCGAATGCCGGCCAGCAGAACGGCGCGAATTCGATCTGCCGTATCCTCATTCTTGAGTATTTTGACTTCACCGGTGACCTGTATCCGAAATGGCAGGGTTGATAATGTGTTCTGGTAAAGTTTGGCAAGACGGCGGACTAGTTCATGGTTGGCCAGGTCTGGATCATCCAAATCAACATGGGGCATTGTGTCCAGGCTTTCCCCAATGGTGGTTAGCATAGAAGGATGCGTAGACATTTTTCTTTCCAGGTGCAGCATGCTGAGAAAATAACGCATGACATCCGGTGAATTCAGTGAACCTTCTTCCTTGCGCAATAGCTCCTGCAAGACCTGCATTCCAAGGTTGAGGCGGCTCACGGAACCGTAAACGTCCTCAGTGGTGCCAGGGTTGGTAATGAAAAGACTGCGCACCAGGGTATTAAGTTTATCCTGGCCAACCATGCCATGATGGGCAAGCTGCTTAACCATGTAAGCCGCCTGGGCAACCCCGGAGAGGGCAAGGCACTGGCGAAGTTTTTTATTCATTCCTTTTCCCGGTCTTACTGACGATAGGTTTCGATGACGGCGCCACCGAGGCACACTTCGTCCTGGTAGAACACGATTGACTGTCCCGGGGTAACCGCCCTCTGCAACTCCTTGAATCTGACGACGTAGTTGTCACCCTCCTGATCAAGCGTGCATGCCTGGTCTGGCTGGCGGTAGCGGACCTTGGCCGTGCAATTGAGGGGCAGGGCAGGCGACTCCCCGTTGATCCAGTCGATTCTGCTGCATGAAAGGCTGTGTGAAAATAGCAGGGGATGATCGTTGCCCTGCACAACTACCAGAACATTGCGTTCAAGGTCTTTGCCGGCCACGTACCAGGGCTCTTCTGCTCTGCCTTTCTTTCCGCCAATGCCAAGTCCCTGCCTTTGGCCCAGTGTATGAAACATAAGCCCCGCATGTTCACCAACTACTTCTCCCTCGGGGGTTTCTATTGGGCCCGGTTGGGCAGGAATATAGGTTTCAAGGAAATCCTTGAAGCGGCGCTCGCCGATAAAACATATGCCGGTGCTGTCTTTCTTGTCATGGGTGACCAGTCCCTTACTGTCGGCGAGAGCTCGCACCTCACTCTTATCCAACTCGCCAACTGGAAACAACGTGCGTGAAATCTGTGCTTTGTTTACTGCACATAAAAAATAACTCTGGTCCTTGTTGTTGTCACAGCCCTTGAGGAGATAGCTGTGGTCGCCGTCATCTTTTCGTCTTACGTAATGACCCGTGGCTATAAGGTCAGCGCCCAGGTGAGTGGCATAGTCCAGGAAAGCCTTGAACTTGATTTCACGGTTGCAAAGGATGTCAGGATTGGGAGTTCTTCCAGCGCGGTATTCCTCGAGAAAATGCTCGAACACGTTATCCCAGTATTCCGCAGCAAAATTGGCGCTGTGCAGTTTTATACCTAGGGCTTCGCAAACGGCCGTGGCGTCTGCCAGGTCTTCTTTAGCGGTGCAGTATTCTGTGCCGTCATCTTCGTCCCAGTTCTTCATGAAAAGACCTTCCACCCGGTAACCCTGCTCAATAAGGAGCATGGCGGCTACGGACGAGTCCACGCCGCCCGACATGCCCACGATAACTTTTGTTTCAGACAGTTCTTTCATGAGAATCAGAGCAGATGATACAGCGTATCGAGAGGAAGACGACGACCCGAGAGATAATCCTTGAGTGTCTTTGTCACCAGGGGGCTTCGCGCTGGAAACGAGTCGGCAAAAATTTCATCGGCACTAAGCCAGTGAGCCGCAATGATGCCGTCATCGAGGCTGCGCTGCGGATCATATTGGTCCGCGTTGGCAATAAAACAGTGCCTGACATACGTGACGCCGTTATTAGCGCCCTTGTATACATAGGTGCCAAGAAAATTGGTGAGGGTAACGTGCCAGGCCGTTTCCTCCAGCGTTTCGCGAACGGCAGCATCAAACAGGCTTTCGTCCTCATCAAGATGGCCGGCAGGCTGATTGAATACCGTGCGCCCGTCATCGTCTTCCTCGACCATAAGAAAGGTGCCATCTTTTTCGACCAGGGTTGCAACGGTGGTGTGAGGATGCCAGGGCATAGTTAGATGATGGTGAAAAAAGTCGGCATCCTACCTGAATCCTACTGCAATGGAAAACCGACTGTGTAAAAGGGATAATGCCTTTTTTACTGTTATAGAAATCGTATGTCTAAGTTAACTCACCTTGATGATAACGGACAAGCGCACATGGTTGATGTCGGCGCCAAGGACGTCACTGAGCGCACTGCTACCGCAGAAGCGGTTATTTCCATGCTGCCTGACACCTTGCGTCTGATTCTTGATGGCGGCCACAAAAAGGGTGATGTATTTGCCGTGGCCCGTATCGCAGGAATCCAGGCGGCCAAGAAATGCTCTGATCTTATTCCTCTTTGTCATCCCCTGATGCTCAGTTCGGTGAAAGTCGAACTAGAAGGTATCGAAGCGGACTCAAGCGTGCGTATTACCGCCACCTGCAAACTGGCCGGTCAAACGGGAGTAGAGATGGAGGCACTGACGGCAGCCTCGGTTGCAGCCTTGACCATTTATGATATGTGTAAAGCCGTTGATCGCGGCATGGTAATCAGTCATGTCCGTTTGCTGGAGAAGGCCGGGGGCAAGTCAGGCCATTACAAGCGCAGCGACTAGGCCGAAGAGAGCACCAATGATTGCAGTCCATTACTTTGCCAATATACGGGAGAGTCTCGGTATTGAGCATGAAAACATCGAGCTTCCGGAAGCGGTTGATACGGTGGAAAAACTGATCGACCATCTTGTCAGCCAGCATGGCAGCCAGTGGGGTGAGGTGCTGAATGCGAATCCTGTTATGGTGGCTGTAAACCATGAAATGAGCGGCAGGTCTGCAGCCGTTGCGGCAGGAGACGAGATCGCCTTCTTTCCGCCGGTGACGGGTGGCTAGGCGCGAATGAAAATTTCAATCCAGGCTGAGGATTTTGATATTGGCGAAGAGGTGGCATTGCTTCGGCAGGATAGTAATGCCACCGGGGCAATTGTCACATTCAGCGGCCTGGTTCGCGACCTTGAATCAGAGCGCCAGGTGCATTCGCTAACACTTGAGCATTACCCTGGCATGACCGAATCAAGCCTAGAAAAAATTATCAGGGAAGCCGAGCAGCGCTGGCCAATGCAGGATGTCACCGTTATCCATCGTATCGGCGAACTGCTGGCAGGTGACCAGATTGTCATGGTAGCCGTGGCCAGTGCTCATCGGCGGGCGGCCTTTGAAGCCTGTGAATTCATCATGGATTACCTGAAGACCCGCGCGCCTTTCTGGAAGAAATGCCGGGACGAGACCGGCGAGAGCTGGGTAGAAGCCAAGGATTCCGACAGCGATGCCAGCAGGCGTTGGCAAACCTAAGTATCCCCGGACTACCTGACTCGTACCTCGCGGTACTCACCGGGTTTTAATCCTTCTAATTCCCATTCACCAATTCTGACACGAATCAACCGCAGAGTAGGGTAGCCAACTGCGGCGGTCATCCGTCTGACCTGGCGGTTGCGTCCTTCCGTTATGGTCAGCTCAAGCCAGGAATCGGGAATATTTTTTCGGGTGCGTATGGGCGGATTTCTTGGCCAGATATCAGGAGGGCTGATCTTCACTGCTTTAGCAGGGCGGGCCATGCCGTCTTTGAGTTCAATGCCTGCGGCTAATTGCTCCAGGGCTTTATCGCTGACATCACCCTCTACCTGTACCCAGTAGGTTTTTTGCACCTTGTTAGCAGGATCACTTATGTGATGCTGGAGTTTTCCATCCCCGGTAAGCAGCAGCAGGCCCTCGGAGTCCCGGTCCAGTCGGCCGGCAGGGTAGACGTTGCAAACTTTAATGAAGTCGGCAAGCGTGGCCCGACCAGAACTATCAGTGAACTGGCTCAGCACATCGTAGGGTTTATTGAAAAGCAGAATGCTGGGCATGATGTCAGTGGTCGTTTGATTATTGGCTGAAGCGGTTTGAAATTAAGCGGGGTACAGGCCATATGTATACGGCACCCCTGATAGACTTGATCGGAATGGAATTTGGCTTTGAAAAGCTCAGCTAAAACAGAACTGGTTAACCCGTTGCATGGTCAGACGACTATGCTCAGGCATTGGCGGCAGAATCGTCTTCTGCAGTTTCCCCCGGTTGCTGGTCTTCCTGGCTGCTTTCCTGCTCACTAGCGGCAGCTGCTTCGGGTGCTGCACTGCCTTCTTCGTTACTGCCCTCGTCCAGAGGTACAATATTGGCAGCGTGCAATCCCTTTGGCCCCTCGATCACATCGAATGAAACAGACTGGCCTGCTTTTAATGTTTTATACCCTTCCATGGATATTGATGAGTAGTGTGCGAATAAATCGTCTCCCCCATCATCCGGCAAAATAAAACCAAAACCTTTGGCATTATTGAACCACTTTACTTGACCGGTACTCATATCCGCTTACCCCTTCTTAAAATCGGCATCAGAATTCGATCAATCACCTAATATCTGACTGTCAAAAGGCTGTCAGGAACGTAAAATATATAAACCCCTTTGCTTATCATGTCAATTGAATTCGGTTTTAGTAAGTTTCGAAAAAAGCTGGAATTCAACCTTATTACAGTAAGAACGGGCGCGCAGGTTTTTTGCGGTGCAGTAATCCGATTTTGCGTAATCATGGTATAGTTATCCTATCTAATGCTATTCAGCGATCCGGTTTACAGTGCGGGTATTTCTTGTAAAAAGAGCCGCCAAACCCAATATTAAGTTCACTACATATTTTTTTTCAGACAAGCGAGATGACAGAGAAGATCCCAATTACGATCATCAACCAGGACCGCGACGACGATGATGAGATTCAGCGAGGCGGCGGGCTTGGCAATGCCCTGGCGCCGGAGGAAACCAAGCTCAAGCCGCCGCAGCTCTATAGAGTCATTCTGCTTAATGACGATTACACGCCGATGGAGTTTGTTGTTGGGGTTTTGCGAAAGTTTTTTGGTATGGATGTGGAAACGGCGACCCGTGTTATGCTGAAGGTGCACACTGAGGGTAAAGGCGTGTGCGGAGTATTCCCGAGAGAAATAGCAGAAACGAAAGCCGTGCAGGTAAACGACTTTGCCAGGGAATCAGAACATCCCCTTCTTTGTGATATCGAGGTTGATGACTAGAAATTTATTCCAGTATCGATCCATGAAAGGATAAAAAGATGTTTAGCAGAGAGTTTGAAAATACACTAAATATTGCCGTCAACACGGCACGCAGCAAATTCCACGAATTCATAACCGTGGAGCATCTTCTGCTGGCTCTGATAGACGACACGTCTGCTCGGGAGATACTGGTAGCCTGTGATGCCGATCTGGATGCGCTGCGCGCAGAACTCCTCGATTATGTGGATACTCAAATTCCTATAATTGCAGAACCCGAAATCAATCAGGAAGTAGACCAGACGCTAGGCTTTCAACGAGTCATTCAGCGTGCGGTTTTTCATGTTCAGTCATCCGGCAAGCGTGAAGTAACTGGGGCGAATGTCCTAGTCGCCATTTTCGGTGAGAAGGAAAGTCAGGCTGTTTATTCTCTCAGAAAGCAGGGAGTCTCCCGCGGCGATGTGGTTAACTTCATCACCCATGGCACCCCCAAGTCGCCGAGTCTTAATGATGAACCTGAAAGCGAGCTGCGGGGTGAAGTTGCTGAGAGTGAAAAAGCACCTTCCCCTCTGGAAAGTTATGCCAGCAACCTGAACAAAGAGGCCGAGAGCGGCCGCATTGACCCACTTATTGGTCGCGATAAAGAAATTACCCGCTTGGTGCAGGTACTGTCGCGCCGACGCAAAAACAACCCGCTTTTCGTCGGAGAAGCGGGAGTAGGTAAAACCGCTATTGCCGAGGGTCTGGCCAAACAGATTGTTGAAGGCAATGTACCTGAGGTACTCAAGGACAGTATCATTTATTCGCTGGACATGGGCGCCTTACTGGCCGGCACTAAGTATCGCGGTGATTTCGAAAAACGCCTGAAATCGCTGCTAGGTGAGCTCGACAAGCAGAAGCATGCCATACTATTCATTGATGAGATCCATACCATTATCGGTGCAGGCGCTGCATCCGGAGGCGTTATGGATGCTTCGAATCTGCTCAAGCCTGTCCTTGCCTCAGGCCGTCTGCGTTGCATTGGCTCAACCACGTACACCGAATACCGCGGCATATTTGAGAAGGACAGGGCGCTGTCTCGCCGCTTCCAGAAAATCGATATTGAAGAGCCCGATGTAGAAACCACTTACCAGATCCTCAAGGGCCTGAAGCTACGCTACGAAGAACATCATGACCTGAGGTATACAGACAAGGCGTTGAAGGCCGCTTCGGAAATGGCAAGCCGGTACATAAATGACCGCTACATGCCGGACAAGGCCATCGATGTTATTGATGAGGCCGGTGCATACCAGCGCCTGCAACCGGAAAGCAAACGTAAAAAAATTATCCAGGTGGGCGATATTGAACGCGTCATTTCACAGATTGCCCGTATTCCGCCTAAGAATGTGTCTTCATCGGACAAAACGCTGCTTAAGGACCTCGAAAAGAATCTCAAACTTGTGGTCTTTGGTCAGGATCCCGCCATTGATGCGCTGTCATCGTCCATTAAGCTGTCCCGCGCGGGCTTGAAGGATGGGGAGAAACCAATCGGTTCCTATCTCTTTGCCGGACCCACTGGTGTGGGTAAAACTGAAGTCAGTCGTCAGTTAGCCAAAATACTCGGAGTTGAGCTGGTGCGTTTCGATATGTCTGAATACATGGAGCGTCACACGGTATCGCGACTGATCGGTGCACCTCCGGGTTACATCGGATTCGACCAGGGTGGGCTTTTAACTGAGGCGATAACTAAGAATCCGCATTGTGTTCTTCTGCTTGATGAAATAGAGAAGGCGCACCCTGATGTCTTTAACCTTCTGCTGCAGGTCATGGACCACGGTACGCTGACTGACAACAACGGGCGCAAAGCCGATTTCCGCAATGTCATTTTGATCATGACAACTAACGCGGGGGCGCAAGAAATGAGCAGGGCTTCTATTGGGTTTACCCAGCAGGATCACACCAGTGATGCGACTGAAGTTATCAAACGCATGTTCACACCGGAGTTTCGCAACCGACTGGATTCGATTATCCAGTTCGAAGCGCTGGATGCCGGAATCATTCGCACGGTGGTAGACAAGTTCCTGGTTGAACTGCAGGTTCAGCTAGATGACAAGAAAGTTACGCTTCATGTTGACGATGAAGCCATCGATTGGTTTGTTGCCAACGGCTATGACAAGTCCATGGGGGCAAGACCTATGCTCAGACTGGTTCAGTCAAAGATCAAGAAGCCGCTCGCAGAAGATATTCTGTTCGGCCAACTTGTCAGCGGTGGTGATGTCCGTGTCACTGTACTGAACAATGACATCAAGCTGGATATCACCGAAACCGATGCCGGCAAATCCGATAGCGAAAGTGACAAAGTAAAAGCCTGAAGCCGATATCTGTAGAGATAAAAAAGGCAGGCCTGGGTAGGCAGATATGCCTTTTATTGATTTTTTTAGCGAGCTCGATAGGTGATGCGACCCTTGGTCAGATCGTAAGGCGTCAGTTCTACGGTCACCTTGTCACCTGTAAGAATACGTATGTAATTTTTACGCATTTTGCCGGAAATGTGCGCCGTAACCACGTGCCCGTTTTCAAGTTTTACGCGGAACATGGTATTCGGCAAAGTGTCGATCACTTCGCCTTCCATTTCTATCTGGTCTTCTTTCGCCATGAGTTCTTTGCTGCAACCCTTAAAAGCGACGCATTTTGCCTTATTAGGGAATGAGCCGCAAGCCACAAGTAGGTCGATAAAAGGGTTTAATTCAATATAGAGTAGAGTCAACGTCGGATTCTCGTGCTCGAACGTTAACCTTGTACGTTTCTGCTTGTAGCTTCCTATGTCAACCTGATCCAGCGCTGGTTGAGCAGTAGCTCGATAGGTCTAAACTGGAGCTTGTAGTTCATTTTTTCGCAGTCGCGAATCCAGTAGCCCAGGTAGACAAAGGGGAGACGACGGCGGCGGGTTTCCTCGATCTGCCAGAGAATGGCATAGTTGCCCAGCGAACGTTTCTGTTCGTTGACGTCGTAAAAAGTATAAACAGCTGAAAGACCGTTGCTGAGAATATCGGAAATCATCACGGCGACCAGTTTTTCACCGTTTCTGACTCGGTAAAAAACGGTGGACTCATGCTGCTGTATAAGGAAACTCTCAAATTGCTCCCGGGTCGCCGGAAACATATCGCCATCCTTGTGGCGCCTATTGATGTAGCCTTCATAGAGTTGGTAGTACTCCTCGCTATCAATCGAATCAACCACTTCTACTTCCAGGTCATCGTTGCGCTTTAGGATGCGGCGGTAGCGCTTGTTTGGTGTAAAGCGGTCTACGACAATGCGGCAAGCAACACAATGCTGGCAGTTCGAGCAGTGAGGCCGGTACATATGGGCGCCGCTGCGGCGAAAGCCAATCTCGGAAAGGTGTGTATGAAATTCCGTGGAAACGGGGTGCTCAGGATCGATAAATAGCGTGCGCGCTTCTTCTCCTGGCAGGTAGCTGCAGGGGTGTGTCTGGGTTGTAAAAAGTTTGACGTCTTTCAGTGAAGTCATGAGTTCTAAAAAATCTAGGCCAAGGGTTTCATGAAGTTCTCACGTTGAGTTAATGGAGACTTTTTCAGTTATTGTATAGGCCAGTGCTTTTGGTTGCGACCATAATCAGGACTTTTTGGGAGCTGGTTCATAAAGGCGCTGCGAGAAATTTCCCGGGCGCCGAAGCTGGCGAGAAACGGGCTGGCAACCTGGCAGTCGATCATCTCGTAAGCCAGACCGGCCAGTTTTCTGACCAGAGTCACAAAGGCAACCTTCGACGCGTTATCCCGGTGACTGAACATGGATTCCCCGAAGAAGACATTACCGATAGCAAGCCCGTACAGGCCGCCGACTAAAAGCCCGTCCTCCCAGACCTCAACGGTATGCGCAGCACCGAGCTCGTGCAGGCGACAGTAAGCCTGCACCATCTCGCCGGTAATCCAGGTGCCGCTGGAATTAGGCCGATCACCGGCACAGGCAATCACTACTTCCCTGAACGCGGTATCAGAAGTTATGTGAAAGGGGTGTTTTTTCATTATGCGGGCAAGACTGCGGCTGACATGCAGTTCATTTGGGTAGAGCACCATGCGGGGGTTGGGGGTCCACCACAGAATTGGCTGGCCTTCTTCGAACCATGGAAAGATGCCCTTTGTGTAGGCTTCCAGCAGGCACTCCGGTTCCAGGCTGCCGCCGGCGGCAAGCAGGCCATTGGGTTCATGCAGCGCCGTATCCGGCGAGGGGAATTGGAAATTATCGGCATTCAGCCAGGGCAGGGAAGACATATCAGGTCAAAGTAGTTTACCGGGCCAGGTCATCCAGATATTTCTCGACATCAAGAGCAGCCATGCACCCAAAACCGGCCGAGGTTACCGCCTGACGATAGGTATGGTCAGCCACATCACCTGCGGCAAAAACGCCGGGCACGCTTGTCTGCGTAGCGTTGCCGGACAGGCCGGAGTGGATCTGGAGGTAGCCGTTCTCCATTTCCAACTGCCCCTCGAAAATTTCTGTGTTGGGCTTGTGGCCGACCGCAATGAAAACGGCACTAAGCTCAATCTCCTGCGAGCTGTCATCCACGGTGCTCTTAATACGCATACCGCTGACTTCGCCGTCGGTACCAAGGACCTCATCAAGCACATGGTTCCACATGATGGCGACATTGCCGTTAGCTTCTTTTTCGAAAAGCTTTTCCTGGAGGATTTTCTCCGCGCGCAGGGCGTCCCGGCGATGCACCAGCACGACCTCGCTGGCTATGTTAGATAGGTACAGGGCCTCTTCGACGGCGGTATTGCCGCCACCGATGACGGCAACCTTCTGCTGCTTGTAGAAAAAACCGTCGCAGGTAGCGCAGGCGCTGACGCCGCTGCCCATGTATTGCTCCTCGGAGGGCAGGCCAAGATACTGGGCGGACGCACCGGTAGCGATGATCAGGGAATCGCACGTATATTCACCCATACTGCCTTGCAGCTTGAAGGGTTTATGGCTCAGGTCGCAGGAATCTATATGGTCAAAAATTATATGGGTTTCAAAGCGTTCTGCGTGTTTCTTCATCCTTTTCATTAAGTCTGGGCCCTGCAGCCCCTCGACATCGCCAGGCCAGTTATCAACGTCTGTCGTGGTGGTCAGTTGTCCTCCCTGCTGCATACCGGTGATGATCACGGGATCAAGGTTAGCTCGGGCGGCATAGACGGCTGCCGTATAGCCGGCAGGGCCCGAGCCCAGTATTATCAGGCGGTGGTGTTGAACGTCGCTCATTAAGTGTACTTCCTGGTTAGCGTTGATACGAATAAGGCGGAATGGCTATGGAATCGGGTCTTGCATGCCATTTTTAAAGGAGTTCTATGTTATTGAAAAAACCGTGAGAGAAAAAGCGAAAATCAGGTCAGGTGCACATCATGTATGACCTGCAGGCCCCAAAGTCACTGGATATGAGGTGTGGACCCTATTCAAAGAGTGACACAAAATCCCAACATTGAGTTACAATATCAAATTTTGGAAGGCTGCTTGGTTAATCCGGATATTCAGCAAGCAAATGCCTTGCTTGAATCGGTACAAAAAGCACCGAGCATTGTATATAAAGTGAACAAAAATTGAGCAAGAAAGCCGCCAAGACAACAGCCTCTGAAGAGCATGCAATCACATTGAAAACGTTGTTCCTCAAGGAGGGGCTGATGCTCCTGTTTCTGGCCCTGGGACTCTACCTCTTCCTGGCCATCAGCACCTATTCGCCGCTGGACCCGGGCTGGTCACGTACAGGGGATCCCAACAACATTGCCAATGCGGTCGGGCGCAGCGGTGCGTGGATCTCTGATGTTCTGCTGTTGCTATTCGGTTACCTTGCCTACCTGTTTCCGATTCTCCTGGCTTATCGCGCTATGGCCATCTTTCGCCAACGCCGAGACGAGTGGCAGTGGACATGGGAGCTTTTTGTCCTGCGCGGCACGGGTGTAATCCTGACGCTCATCGGCGCGGCAACACTGGCCAGCATTCATTTCAGTTCCGAGCTTTCCAATGGTGCTGGAGGGCTGCTTGGCAACGCTATCTCTGATATCGCGATACCATCATTTGACCTGGCGGGAACCACCCTTATCTTACTGACGATGTTGTTCATAGGCATTACCCTTGCCACAGGACTTTCCTGGCTTGCCGTGGTGGATGGAGCTGGCCGCTACTGTCTGCTTGGCTACGAATGTATAAGGGAGCGCCTGCAAAAGTGGCAGGAAACGCGACGTGAAAAGGCAGAGACCGAACGCATTGTTCGTCAGCGCAAGGAATCGCTCGACCATTTTGTTGAGAAAGAAAAGAGACGCAAGAAACAGGTTGAAATTAAGCCGGTGCGCAAGGCACCCAAAGAGCCAAGCAAGCGGGTGCAGAGGGAGAAGCAGGGCAAGCTTTTCGAGACTGCTTCTGTAGGCGAACTGCCGCCGATCTCTTTGCTCGACGAGTGGGAAGAGAACCCCCAGGTAGGTTATTCCAAGGATGCCCTGGAGGCCATGTCCAAACTGTTGGAAATCAAGCTGCGTGACTTTGGCATCGAGATTGAAGTGGAAGCCATCAACCCCGGTCCGGTCATTACCCGTTTTGAAGTACAGCCCGCGCCTGGAGTAAAAGTCAGCCGCATCACCAACCTGGTCAAGGATCTCGCGCGCTCGTTGGCGGTACCGAGCGTGCGCGTGGTGGAAGTGATTTCCGGTAAAACCGTGATTGGCATCGAGATACCGAATGAGTCAAAGGAAATCATCCAGCTGGGACAGGTACTGTCGTCTAACGAGTTTGATAATGCCAAGTCGCCCATCAGCGTAGCGCTCGGCCATGACATTGGTGGCAATCCCGTCGTGGTCGATCTGGCCAAGATGCCGCACCTGCTGGTTGCCGGTACTACCGGTTCCGGTAAGTCGGTAGGCATCAATGCCATGATTCTCAGTATTCTCTTTAAGTCGTCACCAAAAGATGTGCGCCTGATCATGATTGATCCAAAGATGCTGGAACTGTCGGTTTACGATGGTATTCCCCATCTACTAACGCCTGTCATTACCGATATGAAAGACGCGGCCAATGGTCTGCGCTGGTCAGTGGCCGAAATGGAAAGGCGCTACAAACTGATGTCTGCCCTGGGTGTACGTAATCTGGCCGGCTTCAACAAGAAGGTGGCCGATGCCGCCAAGGCTGGTAGCCCCATACTGGATCCGTTATGGAAACCCGATCCCCTGAGCGAAGTGCCCGAGGAAGACCAGGTGCCTGAAGATCTTGAGGAACTGCCGCAGATTCTTGTGATTGTTGACGAGCTTGCCGACATGATGATGGTCGTAGGCAAGAAAGTGGAGGAGCTTATCGCTCGTATTGCCCAGAAAGCCCGGGCGGCCGGTATACACCTGATCCTGGCAACACAGCGTCCGTCGGTGGATGTGCTGACCGGTCTGATCAAGGCCAATATTCCAACTCGCCTGTCCTTCATGGTGCAGAGCAAGGTAGATTCACGCACCATCCTCGGTGAGGGCGGGGCAGAGCAGCTGTTGGGTCACGGTGACATGCTCTTCCTGCCGCCGGGTGAAGGCATGCCGCATCGCGTCCACGGGGCATTTGTTTCAGATGATGAAGTGCACCGTGTTGTTGCCGCCTGGAAGGAAAGAGCTAAGCCGAATTACATCCAGAGCATCACCTCGGATTCATCCGGTGATGGAGTGCCCGGTCTTGCGCCTTCTGAGGGCAGTGATGACGGGGCGGAGGAAAGTGATGCCCTGTACGACGAGGCCGTACGCTTTGTTACGGAATCGCGCAAGGCTTCCATCTCCGCGGTACAGCGCAAGCTCAGAATAGGGTACAACCGTGCCGCTCGCATGATCGAGGCCATGGAGATGGCGGGCGTGGTTTCCGAGATGGGCGCCAACGGCAACCGCGAGGTCATTGCTCCTCCGCCAGTCCTCGACTGACGGACCTTTTTTCAAGTCTGAATCAGGACTTAATTCCATTGCCACGGTGGGGCGTGTATAACGTTTCTCCGGTAGAATCCCCCTATGAAATATACAATACTGTTTCTTGCGTGCTTATTACTGCCGGGTATTTCAATTCATGCTCAGGATGCGGAGCTTGATGTACTGAGCAGAGAGGCGGCTGAAAGTCTGTCTTCGCTGCTTCGCGACATGGAAACGCTCACCGCAGAAGTGAACGTGCTGACGCTTGAGCAGGATGGACGTGAAATTCAGGAAACCACTTCCAGGCTTATCATGCAGAAGCCGGATCATTTTTCCTGGGAAACCCTGTCGCCGTATCCGGAATTATTAGTGACCAATGGCAGCCACATCTGGCGCTTTGAATACGACCTTGAGCAGGTCACCATTGAATCCTTCAGTGACGATATCAATCGCACACCCGTGCTGCTGTTAAATGGTAATGCCGACGATATTACCGAGACTTACTACGTGTCTCAGGCGGCGATGGAATTGGATGGCAGGCAGCGATTCATTCTGTCGCCTCGCGTTTACGACAGCCTGTATACAAGGATGAGCCTGACCTTTAACAACGACCGCATTGAAGAAATGCAGTTTGAAAGCAGTCTTGGTCAAAAAACCAGCCTTACTTTTGCCAACCTTGAAATCAATGCAGCGATAGACCCCTTGTTGTTCATGATTGAACTGCCAGAGGATATGGAGGTCATCGACAACACCGGTGAACCCTAAGCCATCGTGACGCTCTCACTGTTTCAGCAAAACCAGGAAGGCTACCAACCGCTCGCCGCCCTCATTCGTCCAGCGTCACTGGATGAGTTTGCCGGTCAGGAACATATCATTGCCCCAGGAAAGCCGCTCTATGAAGCGGTTACCTCCGGTATTCCGCACTCCATGATCCTGTGGGGGCCTCCCGGCACCGGAAAAACGACCCTGGCTAAAATTATTGCCAACGCGTGTGATGCTCACCTGGAAACACTGAGCGCTGTACTCAGCGGGGTAAAAGAAATCCGCGAGGCTATTTCCCAAGCCAGAGAAGAGCGGGACATCCGCGGCCGTCAGACCATTCTCTTTGTTGATGAGGTGCACCGCTTTAACAAGAGTCAGCAGGATGCGTTTTTACCGCACATCGAGGATGGTACAGTGATATTCATTGGCGCTACCACGGAAAACCCTTCATTTGAACTCAACAATGCACTGCTTTCGCGGGCGCGCGTGTACGTTTTGAAAAGCCTAGATGAAAAGGCCCTAGCTAAAATTTTGGAACAGGCACTCAATGACAAAGTGCGCGGGCTTGGCAACACAAGCCTCCTGTTAACGGAAAAGCAGAAAACCCTGCTGGTGAATGCCGCTAATGGCGATGCCCGCCGCCTGCTAAACCTGCTTGAAGTAGCACTGGATTTGTTCCAGGAGGACAATGCAGGGCAGAAGACGCTTTCAGACGAAGCACTGGCCCAGGTATTGCAGGGCAATGCGAAACGATTCGACAAGGGCGGTGATTCTTTTTACGAGCAGATTTCTGTGTTGCATAAAGCGGTCAGGGGATCGTCACCAGATGCAGCACTGTACTGGTTATGCCGTATGCTGGACGGCGGCTGTGATCCGCTTTATATTGCCCGGCGGGTGGTGCGTATGGCCAGCGAGGATATCGGCAATGCTGACTCCCGCGGCCTGCAGCTGGCCCTGAATGCCTGGGACGTCCAACAGCGTCTTGGCAGCCCGGAAGGTGAACTGGCCATTGCCCAGGCGCTAGTTTTTCTTGCCTGTGCACCCAAGAGTAATGCCGTCTATTTGGCCTTTAATCAGGCCATGGAGACGGTCAAATCAACGCCTGATTACGATGTTCCCCTGCATCTCAGGAATGCACCCACGGAGTTAATGAAAGCATTGGAGTACGGTACAGAGTATCGCTATGTTCACGACGAGCCTGGCGCCTACGCCGCGGGGGAAAATTATTTTCCTGAAGAGCTCAAGGACATGCAGTTTTATCAGCCCACTGAGCGTGGCATGGAACAAAAAATAAAAGAGAAGCTTGAATACCTGCGCAGCCTGGATGAAAAGAGTGCTGACAAGCGTTATTCCTGAGGAATCGTAAATGACGTATCTTGCCGTTGCCTTCGGCGGTGCCCTTGGCGCCATGACCCGCTTCTTCGTGTACAACGTTTTTCAGCGCACTGGATCAAGCGCCTTCCCTTGGGCCACGCTCACGGTGAATGTGCTGGGCTCATTCCTGATTGGCATTGCCTTTATCTTGATTACAGAAAGAATGGCGCTGGGTCCATACTGGAGCGGCGTTGTGACAATAGGCTTTCTTGGCGCCTTTACTACTTTCTCGACCTTTTCCATGGATATCATTGGTCTCCTGGAGCAGGGCAGTCTCTGCCAGGCATTTCTCTACGTGCTGTCCAGCGTTCTCGTCTGTATAATTGCCGCCTGGTTTGGCCTGTCGCTGGCGAAGCTTCTCTTTTAAAGACTAAATATACCTTACTGGACAGAACATGCTTGATCCGAAACGGGTTCGCAGTGAACCGGAAACCGTTGCACAGTTATTAAAGAAAAAAGGCTACACGCTGGATGTAGGAGCCTTTTCTGCGCTTGAGGAAAAGCGCAAGACTCTTCAGGTAGACACCGAGAGCCTGCAGAATGAGCGTAACACCAAGTCGAAAAACATCGGTAAGGCCAAAGCGGCCGGGAAAGATATTGCACCGCTGCTCGCCGAGGTCGAAAACCTGAAGTCAGCGCTTCATGAAAAAGAAAGTGAACTTGATGCCGTGGCTGCCGACCTGGATGCGATCCTGCAGGGGGTGCCCAACATTCCTGATGAGCGAGTCCCCGAGGGAGAAGACGAAGGAGATAACAAGGAAATTCGTCGTTGGGGAGAACCCCGCTATTTTGATTTCGAGGCGAAGGATCATGTTGAAATAGGAGAGGCCGGCGATGGGCTCGATTTCGCCACCGCCACTAAGATCACCGGTTCACGTTTTGCCATTATGAAGGGCGAAGTCGCGAAGCTTCATCGCGCCCTAGTTCAGTTCATGCTCGATACGCATATAACTGAGCATGGCTATACCGAGGTAAACGTGCCCAACATGGTTAATGCCGATTCTGCTTTTGGTACCGGGCAGCTGCCCAAGTTTGCCGAAGACCTGTTTGAGGTTAAGGATGAGCGTGGCTTTTACCTGATTCCGACAGCGGAAGTGCCCGTAACGAACTTCGTTCGTGATGAAATTGTTGAAGCGGATACGCTGCCGCTGAAGTTTGCGTGTCATTCACCCTGTTTTCGAAGTGAAGCGGGCAGCTACGGCAAGGATACCCGCGGCTTGATTCGTCAGCACCAGTTTGAAAAAGTCGAGCTGGTACAGCTGACCACCCCGGAGACGTCAAAGCAGGCGCATGAAGAACTCACTCAACATGCCGAATCCATTCTCCAGAAACTCAACCTGCCCTACCGCGTGGTAGTCCTCTGCGGTGGCGACCTGGGATTTTCAGCAGAGATTACCTACGACATCGAAGTCTGGCTACCGGGACAGAATGCCTATCGTGAAATTTCATCCTGCTCCAACTTTGGCGACTTCCAGGCCAGGCGCATGCAAGCGCGCTGGCGTAACCCGGAAACGGGCAAGCCGGAACTGATTCATACCATCAATGGCTCTGGTCTGGCGGTCGGACGTACGCTGATTGCTGTCCTGGAAAATTACCAAAACGCCGACGGCAGCGTCTCTATTCCTGACGCGCTGCAACCTTACATGGGCGGCGCAACGTCAATTCTGAACGCCTAATTTGAATTAACTGACGCCATGGACTACCTGCCTATATTTCTGAGAATTGCCGGGCAGCAGGTTCTGGTTGTCGGCGGCGGGGAAGTGGCCCATCGCAAGGTCACTATGTTGCTGCGTGCTGGAGCGACTATCCGGCTCGTGGCCAAGGAAGTTGACCCAGGCCTGAAAAAACTTCTGTCCGGCAAAGGCGATGAAAACAAAGACCAAAAAGGTCGGCATGAAATCCTGCGCCGTGCTTTTGAAACCTCCGATATGTTTGGCGTCAATCTCGTCATCGCTGCCACCAACGATGAAGACGTTAACCGGCTTGTGTTCAATGAGGCACGCAGTCGCCATCTGCCTGTGAATGTGGTGGACAATCCCGAGCTCTGCGATTTTATTTTTCCCTCCATCGTTGATCGCTCGCCTATAGTGGTCGCCGTTTCCTCTAGTGGAAAATCGCCAATGCTGGCAAGACTGCTGCGTGCCCGTCTCGAAACCTTTATTCCCTCCGGTTATGGAAAGCTGGCCGATCTCTTTGGCGAATACCGTGTTATCGTGCAGACTAAAATCAAGGACATTGGTTTGCGGCTGCGTTTCTGGGAGAAAATTCTCAGCAGTCCTGTCACTGAACAGGCTCTGGCTGGCAAACATGAAATTGCGCGGCAGCTGCTTGATAAATCGCTTGAAAATGTTGACGCGCTCACGACCCAGGGGGAGGTGTACCTGGTTGGCGCAGGACCGGGTGATCCTGACCTCCTTACCTTCAGAGCGCTGCGCCTCATGCAGCAGGCTGATGTCGTGCTTTATGACCGCCTGGTGTCACAGGAAATCCTACACTTGTGCCGCCAGGATGCGGAAAAGATTCATGTTGGCAAAGAGCGGCGTATGCATACCATGCCGCAGGAAGAAATCAGCAGGCTGCTGGTGAACCTGGCCCAGGACGGTAAACGAGTGCTGCGTTTAAAAGGCGGCGACCCCTTTATTTTTGGCCGTGGGGGAGAGGAGATTGAAGAGTTGGCCGAGGCGCGCATTCCTTTCCAGGTAGTGCCGGGAATTACTGCGGCCAATGGCTGCGCCTGCTATGCCGGAATTCCGTTAACCCATCGTGACTACTCACAGTCGGTACGCTTTGTGACCGGTCATCTCAAAAACGACACCTGTGAGCTAGACTGGGAAAGCCTGGTAAGCGGTGAGCAGACTCTGGTGTTTTACATGGGACTGATCGGGTTGCCCATTATCTGCCAGGAGCTTGTCAGGCACGGTCTGACGGAACGCACGCCCATTGCGCTCGTGCAGCAGGGCACCACACCTAACCAGAAAGTGTATACCGGTACGCTTGCCACCATGCCGGACATAATCAAGGACAGCGAGGTAAAGGCGCCCACGCTGGTCATTGTCGGGGAGGTGGTCAGCCTCCATGATAAACTGAACTGGAAATAACGCTTCGGTGGGAGGTGTGCCATGCCAGACAGCATGAATATTTCCGGAGCTGGTCAGATTGCTATTGCCATTTCCGACCTTGCGGAATCAGTATATTTCTACGAGAAAATACTCAAGCTGGAAAAGCTTTTTGATGTTCCTCCCAACCTGCCTTCTTTAACTGTGGCGGCGTGCGCCTGATGAAAGAGAAGCCTTTGACAAATCAAGGGTAAAAGATTAATCGTACAAGGTCGGTACTTTGATCCTGTGCCTTGTGCCTGAAACGATTTACACGACGAATTTTATGACTGCACCTTTTATTAGAGAAGCAACACTGCAAGATACAGCCCTTATCCTGGATTTCATTAATGCTCTGGCCGTTTATGAAAAACTGGCGCACGAGGTCGAAACCAATGAGCAGATGATTGCAGAGACGCTGTTCTGGGGCAATCCCAAGGCGCACTGCCTGATATGTGAAATCGATGGTCAGCCGGTAGGCTTTGCGCTTTATTTCTTTAACTATTCTACCTGGAAAGGCAGGTACGGCATTTACCTGGAAGATCTTTTTGTGTCACCCGAGCATCGTGGCAAGGGAGCTGGTAAAGCGCTGCTGGTCCATATTGCTGGTATCGCGGTAGCCAATAAGTGCGGACGTTTCGAATGGAGCGTGCTGGACTGGAATACGCCCTCCATCGAGTTCTATAAATCGCTGGGCGCCAGACCCATGCACGGATGGGATATTTACCGCGTCGATGGTGAGGCGCTGGAAGATCTTGCCAATAAATAAACACACAGTTAATCGCATGAACTTTTCTGAATACACAAAAAAACTCAAAGCTCTTGGCCGGGAAATTAGCCTGGACGCCTTGAAGGGAACGCGCGATCTCGTGGAACCGATGCTGCCTTCCGATTTCATGGATGGTGTCAGTGTGATGCGTGATGTTGGTTATGGGGATCATGAGCGCCAACGGCTGGATGTCTATACTGCAGAGGAAAAGGGTGGGCCTAGGCCTGTCCTGCTGTTTATTCATGGCGGCGGCTTTATCGGCGGCGACAAGCATGCTGAGGGTTCTCCGTTCTTTTCCAATATAGGAGCGTGGGCGGTAAAGAATGGCTTTGCCGGTGTCTGTATGACTTATCGGATAGCGCCTGGGCACCAGTGGCCCTCGGGAATAGAAGATATCCGCCGCGTGGTTGGGTGGGTGCAATCACACGGCGCTGAGCATGGCCTGGATCCGTCTAACCTTTTCTTGATGGGACAGTCGGCCGGCGGTGCGCACGCGGCACACTACCTGTCACATGCCGAGGTCTATGGGAATGCTCCCCATGGACTGAAAGGCGCGATACTTTTATCGGCCATGTATGACTTTGTGACCATGCCGAGCAGCGAAAAAGAACGGGCTTACCTAGGCGATGATGAATCCCTTTACTACGAGCGCTCGTCGCTCGAAGGGCTGCTGGTTACCGACATTCCGCTGCTGGTGACTATGGCCGAGTACGACCCGCCGGCGTTCCAGGCCCAGACCCTGCAGTTTCTAAATGCCTGGCAGGGCAAATACGGCGACCTGCCGCGGTACGTGCACCTGCTGGGGCAGAATCATCTGTCGGTGGCGCTATTTCTTGGGCTTGAAGGGGATTTACTGGGGCCGCAATTGAAACTATTCATCCAGGAACATAGTTGAAAGTGAAAAAAGTGTTCTTACTACTTTTACCTTTTTATTTTTAGCTGAGGCTCATGATCTACATCTCTCCCGGCATTCAGCTTAACGACCACGAGGTCGAATTCCAGGCCACCCATGCCAACGGCCCGGGTGGACAGCACGTCAATAAAACCAGCACGGCAATCCAGCTTAGGTTTGAGATCAACGGCTCCTCGCTGCCACGCGAGGTTAAGCAGCGGCTTTTAAAACAGCACGACCAACGTATCAGCAAGGACGGGATCATCGTTATCAAGGCTCAGGAAAAACGCAGCCAGCACCGGAACAAGGAAGAGGCCGTACATCGCCTGAAGGCCATGATCCGCGAAGCCCTCAAAGTCCCGCGCAAGCGGATACCCACCAGGCCAGGCAAAGCCTCCATTCAGAAGCGCCTGGATCGTAAAACCAAACATAGCAAGCTGAAGAAACTAAGAAAAACCTTTTATTCCTGAACTTTTCGTTTGTATGCTGAATCCTGCATCTACATGCGTTTGGGCGTATAATCCGCTCACGTTAACGCCAGAGAATTGTAGTAGTTTTCATGTCCGAAGTTCGTACCCGTATTGCGCCGTCACCCACCGGGGATCCCCACGTCGGAACCGCTTACATCGCGCTGTTTAATATGTGCTTTGCCCGCCAGATGGGCGGTAAGTTCATCCTGCGCATTGAAGATACCGATCAGTCCCGCAGTACACGTCAGTCCGAGCAGGACATCCTGGACTCACTACGCTGGCTGCACCTGGATTGGGATGAGGGCCCTGATAAGGGCGGTGATTTTGGTCCTTACCGCCAGAGTGAAAGAACGGCAATATACAAGGAGCACGTGGATAAGCTACTGGAAGACGGCCATGCCTTCCACTGTTTCTGTCCCGAGGAGCGCCTCACCGAGCTGCGAAAGGAACAGCAGGCTAACAAGCTGCAGCCTGGGTACGACGGCCACTGCCTGAACCTGAGCCAGGGTGAGATTGATTTCCACCTGAACGAGAAAACGCCTCATGTCATTCGCATGAAGGTTCCGCGGGAAGGGGTTTGCATCGTGCCGGACATGCTGCGCGGCAATATCGAGATCGAGTGGCAGCAGGTGGACATGCAGGTGCTGATGAAATCAGACGGTATGCCGACCTATCATCTGGCCAACGTGGTAGATGACCACCTGATGCAGATTACCCATGTCATGCGAGGCGAGGAGTGGATAAATTCCGCTCCCAAGCATCTGAAACTGTACGAGTACTTCGGCTGGCAAGCGCCCGTGTTGATTCACATGCCGCTGCTGCGTAATGCGGACAAGAGCAAGCTAAGCAAGCGCAAGAATCCGACCAGCATCGGCTACTACCAGAAAATGGGCTACCTGAGCGAAGCGGTGGTCAATTACCTGGGCATGATGGGCTGGTCCATGCCCCATCTAGAGGGCGAGGAAAGCCAGGAAATGTTCTCGGTCAGCGAGATGATCGAGCACTTTGACATCAACCGCGTTTCCCTGGGCGGCCCAGTCTTTGATACGAAGAAACTGGACTGGCTAAACGGCCGCTACCTGCGGGAAAAAGTCTCGGACATCGAGTTTGCCCACCGGTTTACCGACTGGGCCTTTAATGGCGAAACTATCCACCAGATTGTGCCACTCATCAAGCAAAGGGTAGAGCGCTTTTCTGATGTTGCCCCACTGGCCGGTTTCTTTATCAGCGGTATGCCGCCTATTACAGAGGCGGATTTTGAGCACAAAGTGGTCAACCAGGAGAGTGCATTGAAAATCCTTCAGTTCATCGCCTGGGCGATTGAAACCCTGCCGCAATGGCACCGAGACCGCATCGAAAAACTGCTAATGGATCTGGCAGGACAGATGGAATTCAAGATTCGTGACTTCCTGTTTCCCTTATTTATCGCCATTGCCGGTACCTCTGTATCGACCTCTGTCATCGATTCTATGGCCGTGATCGGCAAGGACATGACCCGCGCCCGGCTGCGCCATGCAATTGAGGTGCTGGGTGGCGTATCAAAAAAAGGGGCCAAGAAACTGGAAAGCGAGTTCAGGGGCGTCACCCTGAATTAAGAAGGGTGCGCAAGCCCGCGAAACTATTGAAATTGTTGACAGGGAAGGGGTGCATCCCTACAATGCGCGTCTTTGCTAGATCAGAGACTTTCTGGCAGCAAAAGCAGGACAACGCTAGAAAAATTTCAACAGAGATTTCCTACCCATTCCTGCTTGTTATGAGTGAAAAGCGGGGCCATAGCTCAGCTGGGAGAGCGCAACGCTGGCAGCGTTGAGGTCAGGAGTTCGATCCTCCTTGGCTCCACCACTCAAACTTTTTAGCTTCAAGCCGCATGCCTTAAGCGAAGGGCATTAGGTAAGAGTGAAAAAGAAGAACAAGTCCCCTTCGTCTAGAGGCCTAGGACACCGGGTTTTCATCCCGGCAACAGGGGTTCGAAACCCCTAGGGGACGCCAAACATAAAAAACCCTCGCCGCATAGCGGCGAGGGTTTTTTATGGAACGAAATTCCCTTTTGTAACTTTGATAACGCCTCGAGTTCGAGAGGCGATCATTCTGTTATAGGCAAGCATCAATTGTTATGGTCAAGAATGTAATTGATAGCGCCTGATTATGCCAGCACGCGAGGGAGGTGGCAGGCTTTGCCCACTAAGGACCATGGAGACAGCAACTCTGAAAACGCCAGAAAATAAAACGCAAACAGCGCGATGGCAAACGCAGAAGCCGGTGGGTGAAGGATTCGCAGCTACCCAATAATTGGTGAACTTCTTGAGGAAAAACACTGATTTCATTGACTTTTGGCCAAAACAGGCCTACTGTGGCGATGTGCAATCGCTAATTTAACGTTTGACTACTTGATCGTTGCAAGTCTTTTCTTTCTAGGTCCTGTAAGGCTCAAATTCTATAGTTAGTTTTGCGTAACAGAGTTTTTAATTTCGATACAGGTATTACCAATGAGTGAGAAAGTAAAAGGCACCGTTAAGTGGTTTAACGAAAGTAAGGGTTATGGCTTTATAGCACCGGAATCTGGCAAGGACGTGTTTGCACACTTCAGCGCTATACAGGGTGACGGTTTCAGGACCCTGACTGAGGGTCAGCAGGTTGAGTTCATTATCACAGAAGGTGAGAAGGGACCCCAGGCTGAGCAGATCACGCCACTTTAAGCTGTCTTAAAAAAGTTTTTAAAAAGCGGGCATTTGTCCGCTTTTTTTATGCCTGTTCTAGTACGGCGTCAATGCAAAGCGCGCAAAGCTGGATAGCGGGCCTCAGGCTGGCTGATCGCAGATGAGTTGGATTAACCCGCTGATTATCATAAATTTCATATATCCGTTACTTCGAATTTATTCTTGTTAAAGATTTATAGCAACCTTGCATACAAAAAAGCCCCTGCGGTAGGGGCTTTATTAAGCGCTTAATCCGGGTAATCCCGTTGGGTAGGTCCCGTGTACAGCTGACGGGGTCGGCCAATCTTGAATGGGTTGGAAATCATCTCATGCCAGTGCGCAACCCAGCCTGGTGTTCTGCCGGTGGCAAATATTACGGTGAATAAGTTGGTGGGAATGCCGATCGCTTTGAGGATGATGCCAGAGTAAAAGTCGACATTGGGATAGAGGTTGCGCTGAATGAAGTAGTCATCCTCGAGCGCTATTCGCTCTAGTTCCTTGGCGATGGGTAACAGCGGCTCGTTGTCCATACCAAGCTCCTCAAGCACATTGTTAGCGGCATCGCGGAGCACGTGGGCACGTGGATCGAAATTTTTATAGACACGGTGACCGAAGCCCATGAGCTTAACGGGATCATTCTTATCTTTAACGCGCTTGATGTAATCGGGAATATTTTTCACGTCACCTATTTCGTTCAGCATTTTTAGCACGGCCTCGTTGGCGCCGCCATGTGAGGGTCCCCATAGTGCTGTGATGCCTGAGGAAATGCAGGCATAGGGGTTCGCGCCAGT
>RFVC01000091.1 GCA_009922595.1 Gammaproteobacteria bacterium
TCCTCTTTGGATCCATAATAGACCAACTCTTTTCCTCGATCTCTTCGTGCAGCTGACCAACGCTCCAGCCACTATAGCCCAAATAGAAGTGAATGTCTTGAGGGTGCAATGCCCCATTGAGCACCTGTTCCTTCAGTGCATCGAATTCACCGCCCCAATAAAGGCCATCCCTGATCTTTTGACTTTCGGGTATGAGGTCTTCCCGTGAATGGACATAATACAAGTGATCTTTTTCTACGGGTCCTCCATTGAATACCGGAGCGGGGAACTCAGGGAAATCTGGGAGCAATGCGTTCAGCGATATATCGGTGGGTTGGTTCAGGACAAAGCCAAGGCTACCGTCTTCATTGTGCGCAGTGAGCAAGACCACAGACCGGTCAAAGTTGGGATCGCCCAAATAGGCATTGGCCAAAAGGAAGCAACCTTTTCGTGGTTGTTGCAAGGTCTGAACACGATAAGACATGAGCCGAAATTAATGTCCTGTCCCAATGCGGAGGACCCCTGTTCGTAACTTTGAAAAAATGCTGAATAGGCCATGAGAGATCTTAGTGATCAGAGAAAGAACTACGAATGGGGACAACTAATGGAGGCAGAGCTCAAGTCGCATCCAATGGACCAATTCGATCATTGGTTTGAGGAGTATCGTCCAGTGTGTTCAGGCGAGGCCAATGCCATGATGCTGTCCACTCTGGGCGAAAAAGGTGCAACGGCGCGTGTGGTACTTCTGAAGATGTACGATCCATCCGGTTTCGTGTTCTTCTCGAATTATGAAAGTCGGAAAGGCGAAGAATTGCTCAATGATGATCGGGCGGGTCTGCTGTTCTTTTGGCAGGAACTTCAACGTCAGGTCCGGGTGCAGGGCAGGGTCGAGCGCATTTCAGAACAGGAGAGCGCAGCATATTTCTCCAGCAGACCAAGGGCCAGCCAACTGGGTGCATGGGCATCCCATCAAAGCGAAGTGATATTAGACCGGGAGCAGCTGGAATCTCGTTTTGAAAAACTTCAAAAAGAATTTGAGGGGAAAGAGATACAGAAACCAAAGAACTGGGGGGGCTATCGCCTCAAGCCAGAACAAATGGAATTTTGGCAGGGCCGATCGTCCCGCTTGCACGATCGGTTGGAGTATTATCGTGTGGAAGACACTTGGAAGGTGCGGCGCTTGGCGCCATAAAAAAAGCCCGCCAAAGCGGGCTTTTTCTTAAGAGGGATCAATTACTTGAGCTTCTCGTTCAATTCAGCACCTGGCTTGAAACGCGCCACGTTCTTTGCAGGAATCTGGATAGTTGCTCCTGTCTGGGGGTTGCGTCCTTCGCGTGCTGAACGCTTGGAAACAGAGAAGGATCCGAATCCAACCAAGGAAACACGTCCGTCGCTCGCGAGGGTGTTGGCTACATTACCAGTGAATGAATCCAATGCCTTCTTCGCCTGAGCCTTTGAGATGCCTGCATCTGCTGCCATTGCATCAATGATATCTGCTTTGTTCATAGAGGTGGTATTAGGTTTAATGTTTGAACATGACTCTTACAAATATAACTGACTATCAATGCCGTGCAAGAAATCCACACATTAATACGCTCAGAGTTAATCACTTCGTGTTGATAGCGTAAAAGGAAAAGGTGTTAAGTAATTCATTTACAGATTATTGACCTCTGCACGAAGCTGCTCTGGACCTTTCCATCCAAGGCAGAATTCTTTGGAGCTCAACGGTTTTTTACCCGGTATTTGTAATTCAAGTATTTCAATTTCTCCATCGAGGCAACTCAGCCACAGCCCTGTTCTGCCTAGAGACAGCATTCCAGGAGGGGATTTTGTGTCTTTTTTTTGGGCAGATCGGAGGATCTTCCATTCTTCTTTGTTGCCGTTTTCGCGCTGGACGCAAATACGGCTTCCCGGATAGGGGCTTAATGCGCGTATTTGTTGGTTCACTTGCTTACAGCTTTGTTCAAAGTTCAAAAAGGTGTCGCTTCTGAAGATCTTCGGGGCCTGTTTCACCGTGCCCTGCATCATCTGATCCCTGGACGCCACGGTACCTTCAGAAAGGGCATTAGCTGTGCGCACCACCAACCGGGCTCCCTGAGCCATGAGTTTGTCGTGCAAGCTGGCTGCATCATCCTCTGGAGAGATGGGCGTTTCTTCTTGCAAAAGGATTTTACCAGTATCGATCTCCTCGTCAATGAGAAAAGTCGTCAGCCCTGTCTTTTCATATCCGTACCAGAGGGCCCATTGAATGGGTGCCGCTCCGCGGAGGTCCGGAAGCAGGGAGGCATGCAGATTGAAGGTGCCAAGTTTCGGTAAGGACCAAAGGCATTTGGGAAGCATTCGGAAGGCCACTACAATGAACAGGTCTGCATCCACGGACTTCATGGCCTCGATAAAGCCCTCTTCTCTGAGTCTTTCTGGTTGAAAAATGGTCAGGCCCAACGCTCCTGCCTTTTTCTTCACAGCTGAGCCCATCAGTTTTCGTCCCCTGCCAGAAGGTTTGTCTGGCGCGGTGACAACAGCTGCTACCTGATGCCGGCTTTCATGAATTAGCAGCAGACTTTCAGCGGCAAATTCAGGCGTACCCATAAAGACGATTCGCAAGCAGGATGGATTCATATTCTTTTGTTTTTCCATTCTTCCGGGAGGCTCAGCTGCCCCATTTCTACCAGGTATCTGTATTCTTTCCAATAGAGGTCCAAGGCCATTGTCCTCTATGAAATACAGCAGGCGCTCCCATCTCCTGAATAAGGTCTTCTTTCTGCGGCTCAAAAGATCATGATCGATCCGCAGGTGCTTGGCCTGTATTCGGTCTTCGGCCAGTGTGAATGTATGCTGCCCGTTTGTGTTTCCGTATTCGATGAGCCCCATTTGAACAAGGCGTGTGAGCCATTGGTCGATCTGTCCATCAGTGGCCTGCTGCTGGGACCGCAACAGATGTTGTTTGTTCAATTGTGAGGAGCGACTGAAAGCCTCCGGATGCGAGCGTCCGAGGGAGCGAACGAACTCTGTCAGCTCTTCATTGGATGCAAGAGCGTTGAAGGTGGAAGGGGCATCGTGCAGAAATTGGATCCTGGACTGAGATGCCTTGTTTTCCGTGTCTGCTTTCAGTAACTCCATTTGAGCGAGCAGTTTTAAGCTCAGTTCAACCTTGGATGGATGCTGGCTTGTATCCTCTGCCAAAGCTGCGACATCCAAGGGATGGTTCTGTCCGCGCCCTGTTCCCATGGCAATTCTGGCGAGTTGGCACATGCGGTCATAGATGAGACGAAGATCATCTGGGCCTGGCCAATGCTCTTTCTCCTGCTGTGCTCTTTTTTGGCAGGCACCTTTTTTTTCCAGAACAACGGTCATGGAATCGAGGCCGTCTCTGCCCGCACGCCCCGCCTCCTGGAAGTACGCTTCAAGACTGCTGGGCATTTCCCAGTGCACGACCAGGCGTACATCCGCCTTATTGATGCCCATTCCAAAGGCCGAGGTAGCCACCATGACCCCATCCTTGGAACGCATCCATTCGGCCTGGTTCTCTTCTCGTACGGCTGCATCCAGGCCAGCGTGGTAGGCCAAAGCTTCCTTGCCCCGTGCATTTAGATCCTTGGCCAATGATGTACACATTCTCCGATAGGGGACATAGACCACAGTCGGACCGGGGTGGCGATGCATCAACTGTAGGATGTCGTCCAAACGGTTTTTAGAATAGTGTAGCTGATAACTCAGATTTTTGCGGACAAAACTTCTTTTGATGAGGCGACTTTTCGTGAATCGCAATTCTTTTTGGATGTCCTGACAGACTTCAGTTGTTGCTGTGGCAGTAAGAGCGAGCCATCGGCTTTCAGCCATGCGCTCACGCAGGCGTCCCAACTGGCGGTAGGCCGGTCGGAAATCAAATCCCCATTGGGAAATACAATGTGCCTCGTCCACCGCGACAAGTCCGATGGGCAGTTGAGTGATGGCTTCAAGCCATTCCGTATTCATCAGGCGCTCAGGGGAGATGAATAGGAAACGGGTATGTCCGTAGCGGCAATTGTCGAGGATCCGATCCTGTTCTGAACGGCTCTGTTGACTGCTGAGCTGCACCGCATTCAAACCGCGTTCGCTCAGGTCCCGAACCTGATCCTGCATCAAGGCGATCAAAGGAGAGATGACCAAACAGAGTTGGTCCAGTACGAGCGCAGGAACCTGATAGCATAAAGACTTGCCTGCACCCGTGGGCAAAAGAGCAAGTGTATCAGATCCCTCGAGTATGGATGAGATGATCTCCTCCTGACCTGGTCGGAAATCTTCGTAGCCCCAGTGCTGCTTGAGCAGCGACCGTGCTTTCTTCAAGAGAGGGTGTCAATGATGAATTGCTGCCGCGATTCCACAGAGACTTTGGGAAGTTCGATCAGCTGATAGCCGAGA
>RFVC01000092.1 GCA_009922595.1 Gammaproteobacteria bacterium
TTAAGCACTTGTTTGACTAGGTTGGTAACCGTGCTTTTTAAAAGCAACGAGAACAGTTCTCGCTCATCGTTGCTCGTTGTTTTGAGCATCTTCTTTTCGGTTGATTCGATCATAGAGAGTACATAGCCTGCTGCAGTTTTCAATTGATCTAGGCTCCATCTTGAACCCGCTTGTGCAAGGGCATTTGCGTAGATATCGCGCGTCATTAATTCATGTCTGAGCAGAATTTCCTGCATTTCGGGTATCGTTTCTGCCGCACTCAACAGTTCTTGATCAAGTCTTGATCCGAAGCGCGCCTGTCGCGACTGTTCCAAATAAGTTACCAGAAAATCATGCAAATCCTCTTGGGGACTCATAGACTCATAAACGCTCTTGAATAGCTCGGTCTTAAGCTCAAAACGTTCGGTTAGCAGGGCTCCGATTAACTCTTGCTTGCCAGCGAAATGTCCATAAACGGTTCCCAGCCCAAGCGATGCACTTCTGGCTATGTCGCGCATGGTGAAATCCGCATACCCTTTTGTCTCCAGAATGTCAGCTGCCGCCTTTATGAGGGTTTCGCGCGTTAGCGCCGATCGCTTCTGCTTCGGCGCCCTTTTTTCTTTCTTCATTGGCCTTTTGATCATCGCCTACTTTCGTTTGATATTTGACACGGAGTTCGTCGCTCTATAAATTTACGAACAAATGTTCGGGTTTGTAAAGTTCTATTTAAACTAAGTAGGTCATTGATGAGTAACTTATCAACAGAGGATCGAGAGTCATTCCGTGACAACGTAAGACGATTTTTGGGGGCGCACGCAGAGATTTCGTCAGTTCGCTCTTTCAGCGAGCATGATAGGCCATACGATCCTGAGTTATTGCGATCCTTGGTCGAGCTCGGTTTGTTTGAACTCATGGCAAGCGAGCAACAGGGCGGTTTAGGCGGGGGAGCTCAAGACATGGTGGCCATGCTCGAAGAACTCGGTAGTACGCTTGCCCCTCTACCCGTATTGGGCAACTTAGTGGTGGCTCCGTTTCTATTTGCCCAGGTTGAAGAGCCAAGTGTCAGCGCCAAGGTAAATCAAATTCGGTCGGGTGAGGCGACTATCGCGCTTGCAGGCAATGCCGCTTTTGTTCCAGTACCCGATGTAAACATGCAGCTTGAGTATGACTCAAATTGCCGTTTGACCGGGTGCATGTCGATGGTGCTCGACGGCGTCTACGCAGACCTTATTCTGATTGGCTTTGAAAAAGACGAAAGCACAGACCTCTACCTGGTTGAGAAGGGACATTTAAGCCAATGTGAGGCGCTATCTACAAATGATCCAGGGTTGCGCCTAGCATCTCTTCATTTCGATAGGGCCCCCTGTATCAAATTGCCCAAGCCCAGCGAACTGATTCTGTCGCAATCACACGACATGGGCCTACTGGCCGTCGCTGCGCTACAGGTGGGTGGTGCGCGCGCTATATTCGAGACGACCATGCAGTATTTAAAAGATCGTTATCAGTTTGGGCGCCCGATTGGTTCATTTCAGGCGGTAAAGCATATTGCTGCAGATCTTTTTGTGGAGCTCGAGTCTGCCACGAGCGCGCTGCGCTCAGCGGCAGAACAGTTTGATTCGGCTCCCTCCGACTGTGCCAGATCGTTAGCGCTAGCGGCATTTACTTGTTCAGACGTGTTTATGGAAATAGCAGCTCAGGCAATCCAACTGCACGGTGGCATTGCCTATACGCGCGAGCACTGCGCTCACTTGTATTGGCGACGCGCGCGCAGTTTAGCGGCGATGTATGGCAATTCCGATGGACATCGCGAGCGCTATTTAAGTACTTGGGAGGAGGCCGCGCAATGACGATAACAAAACACAGTTCAGATACGGAGATACAGCAGGCTGTGACAGCGTGGCTAGAGGCCAATTGGGATCAGGCTGAACGCGTGCCGCGACAAGCGGACAAGTACATCGAGCGGGAGTGGTTAACGCAAGTTGTTGAGGCGGGCTGGAGCGTGCCCTCGTGGTCTTCCGAATATTATGGTTTGGGTTTAAATGGGCGCCAGAGCCGAATTATCGAGAGTGCCTTCAAAGAATACAGAGCACCCGGCGCGGCCCGCGATCGCTATCACTTGGGTGCAATCACTGTCTACAAAGTGGGCAGTGATACACTCAAACGAGCCGTCTTAAAAGAGTTGCTGACCGGACCGATCTGTTGCCTCTTGTATTCTGAGCCCAATGCTGGCTCCGATCTCGCCGGCGTCAGAACGCGCGCCGTACAAGACGGGAATGATTACATTATCAACGGTCAAAAGGTGTGGACCTCCAATGCGATGGAGGCCGAATATGGGATGCTGCTTGCTCGCACCGATTGGGATGCCCCCAAGCATCAAGGCATCACCTTCTTTTTGTTTCCTATGAGGCAGCCTGGAGTGGAGGTTCGCCCTATCAATCAAATAACAGGCGAATCTGAATTTAATGAAGTCTTCATTACGGATGCGCGTGTTTCGGCGGCAAACATTATTGGCGAGGTAAATCAGGGATGGAAAGCGTTCCAAACCGCCATCGCATATGAACGGCTTATTATGGGGCAGGGTGTTACGGCGCGGCGGCAAAAAGGAAACCCAACCTCACATCCGCTTATTCGACTGGCGGATCGTGCGGGGAAGTTGGCTGATTCCCACGTTCGACAAAAGATTGCGCAGGCCATTGCTTACCGAGAGCTTAATAAATTGAATAACGATCGTGCCAAGGCAGAAATGGCAGCGGGAACGGGGTTTTCGCTGATGTCTCTGAGCAAGTTAGCTATGTCGCGTATTCAACACGGCGAGGCGGCTTTAGCTACTGAGCTGCTGGGCGTCGAGGCCTTACTGGATGGTGAGCAGTACCCTGATGCGCGCAACGCGCATTTTGATTCTGCGAAGGCCTATATGAATTCGATAGGTGGCGGAACGGATCAGATTCAGCGGAACATCATTGCAGAGAAAGTATTAGGGTTGCCGAAGGAGCCAGAGCATGACAAGGGGGTTCCCTTCAGAGAAGTTCGCATCAGAGCGATAGACGAGTAATGGTGTATCTAAGACAGTACAGTGTTCGTGGTTTGGCGATTTACCTCGCCCTGTTTACTCTATTTCTAGCAGCTATTTGCCCGTTTTCGGTTCAGGCAGATCGCCTCAAAAGGGGTGATATTTTTCTGTCTGACTTTTATCGGTTTGACCAAAGCCTGCCAGAGCATCCCGGTGTTGTTTTACGAACAGAGGCCCTGAGTTCACAGCAGTCTCTGAGTCAAGCGGGTTCAAATCTAAGGTTGCTTTATACCTCGAAGGACGGGATCGCGAACGACCGGATTATCCCTGTGTCAGGTGTCCTGTATCTGCCCAAAGGTGAACCACCAGTCGGTGGGTGGCCTCTACTGGCGTGGACACACGGTACCGTTGGGATTGCCGATTCTTGCGCGCCCTCATGGGATGGGCGACAAGCGCAGGACGAAGCCTATTTAAATCATTTTTTGACACATGGATTTGCCATCGTGGCTTCGGATTACCAGGGGCTGGGGACAGAAGGCACGCACCCTTACCTTGCTTCACGACCTGCGGCCTACAGTAACTTAGATATTATCCGGGCAGTTCAGCGGGCACCTTTTCCCGTTTCAAACGACGTGATTCTAATAGGTCAGTCTCAGGGCGCGGGTGCTGCTGTTGCGTCTGCTGGCTATGCCTCGACCTACGCACCGGAGCTCAGCGTCATCGGTGTGGTCACAACGGGAGTCCCGTTTTTTGTACCTGCAATTTTTGAGGCAATGGAGCGGTTAAGAAATCCCAACAAGCCGGATCCTCTGCTGGGGTATTCTTTCTTTGCAATGACCCTAACAGAGCAACTTGATTCTGAATTTTCACTGTCAGCGTACGTGTCTGAGAAAGCCATGCCCATCGCCACGCGGGTCGATGATCTCTGTTACCGAGAAATGAAAGAGCTTGTGACGGAGGCGGCCCTCACTTATTCGGAATCTTTTGATGAGTCGCCTAGGCAAGCTTTATTCAAAAGTTTTGAGGCGATGTCGTATCCCAAGTTTGCTCTCGATATTCCCATATTTGTAGGAACTGGCGGGCTTGATCGAGATACGCCGCCGAAGATGCAAAGGATGTTGATTAACAAAATGTGCGAGGCAGGAACCGTCGTTTTTTCGAAGTTTTATCCAGATTTAGATCACAGGGGGGTTGTGCCGGGTGCCACCGCAGATGTGCTTGATTTTGTGCAGGGTCGATTTGCTGGAGCTGCGATTGAGAGTACGTGCGTTCAAGCTGAGTAACTGAGAACCTTGGCTGGTCTGTCTTTGGAAACACGCATTAAGTATAGGAAAAATAAACGGCCTGTAGAGAGTAGATTTCCTCACTGACACTGCCGACTGAACTGGAGA
>RFVC01000093.1 GCA_009922595.1 Gammaproteobacteria bacterium
CCGATGAACCGGTGCTGGCATTTTTGGAGGCTGTGGTCGAACGGCAGGCCAGCCTTCTTGCCAAGTGGATGCTTGTGGGATTTGTCCATGGGGTGATGAACACGGACAACATGACAGTATCAGGCGAGACAATTGACTATGGCCCGTGCGCCTTTCTTGACAGCTATCATCCGGACACTGTTTTCAGTTCGATTGATCATGGTGGCCGGTATGCCTTTGGCAATCAGCCGGCAATCGCCCAGTGGAATCTGGCTCGGCTTGCCGAAGCCCTGTTGCCGTTGCTGATCAAGGAAGGTGAACAGACACAGGAGCAGGCAGTTGAAAAAGTGATGGAAATTTTAGAGCGATTTCCAGATCGGTACGCTCGAGAGCATCTCGCTGGGGCACGATCAAAACTCGGACTTTCGGTGCCGGAAGAAGAAGATGCCGATCTCTTTGCATCCCTTCTTGAGGTGATGCAGCAGACGCAGGCCGATTTCACGTCCACCTTTGTTGGGCTTGCACACCTATTGGAATCAGACAGCCAGGTTTCTGGGCCGCTCTCAGAACCTGCTTTCAAGCTGTGGCTGAAGCGGTGGAGGACCCGACTTGACAGCGAGCCAAGGTCGGTTGCTCATGCTGCGTCACGAATGCGGCTGGTCAATCCCGTCATCATCCCAAGAAATGATCGCGTTGAAGAAGCATTGGCGGCTGCCGAGTCTGGTGATCTTGAGCCAGTAAACAGGCTGCTGACAGTGGTGCAGCATCCATTTTGTGAGACGCCTGAAAATCTCGGTTATCGAGAGGGTGCAGCGGCGGGAAGCCCGCCTTACTGCACGTTTTGTGGAACCTGAAGCAAGCCGTTCGGGGTAGAAACTTTTTTTGGAAAGGGTGCCGGGCCATCTGCACCCTCACTCCGTTCGCAGCATCCGCCGTAATATCTCAGCCTCGTATTGCCAGCTGATTGGTTTGTGGAATCGAAGATAAAACATTTAGGGCTTTTCGGTATCAGGTCTCTTTATCATGATGCTGGCGATCGGCCAAACTCTAAAAACCAAATGAAATACGGCAGTCTTCTTTTCCTGATGATCCTCTGGGCCCCGGGCGGTGCATTCGCCAATCCGTTCTCAGAGCTTTTCTACTACCGCGCGATACAGCCCGGCCCGGCGAAGTCATTGGAATGCGACCTGGCCGTCTATGGCGGTACGCCTGCCGGAGTCGCTGCGGCAATTCAGGCGGCAACAATGGGCAAGAAGGTCTTGTTTTTCTCTTTCAATAAGCATGTCGGTGGTCTGACTTCGGGCGGGCTTACCGCAACTGATGTCGGTAAGAAAAACGCTATCGGTGGCTTGGCACAAGAGTTTTATGAACGGATTGGACGCATCAGAAATTTTTCTCCTTCCGCTGCAGAGAAGCTCTTTCGTGAGATGCTCAAGGAAGCTGGGGTGGAAGTGCTTTTGCGACGCTGCCTCGTCTCAGTTGAGAAAGAGGGCGAGCAAATCGTGTCCATGACCATGGACACGGGGGAGACGGTTCAGGCGAAAGTTTTTGTTGACGCGACCTATGAAGGAGATCTCTTCGCAGCGGCTGGGGTTTCTTATTACGTCGGCAGAGAGCCTTCCGCCACCTATGGAGAGTCTTTAGGCGGGCAATGGCAAATGCTTTCCTATCGAGATGTCTATCAATTCTGCCGATTACCGATCAGCCCCTATGTCGAGCCAGCGAACTCGGACTCGGGTCTACTACCTGAAATATCGGCGGAGCCCGCCGGTAAACCAGGGGAGGGAGACTTCCGCGTTCAGGCCTACAACTTTCGGACGCATCTCTCGAACAGGCAGGGCAAAGTCTCTTTCCCGAAACCGAGTGGATATGACCCGAGTCGCTATGCCTTGCTCGGCCGGTTTCTTAATTTTGATTCCCGATTGCGCTGGACGCTGAACTACACAGTGGCTCCGATGACGGACGGTCCGATCCAGATGCGCAATGGCGATTCGAACAACGCCGGGAGTTTTTCCACCGATTACATTGGGGGTAACTATCGCTGGCCCGATGGCACCTATGAGCCGGGTTCCTTTACGAAACTGCCTCCTCCCCGACATGGCCTGCCCGTGCCCCTGCTCGAACTCTATGAGTTGCGAGAAAAGATCTTTCAGGACCATGTTGCCTACCAGCAGGGCCTTCTCTTTTTTCTCGCCAACGACCCACAAGTGCCAGAAGCCCTGCAAAAACGGGTGAATAAGTTTGGGTTGGATCCGCACGAATTTAAGAAAACGGGCCATTGGCCACACCAGCTTTATGTGCGGGAGGGCCGGCGGATGCTTTCTGACTATGTGATGACTCAGGCCAACTGTGAGTCCAAACGCTCGGTCGAGGATTCGATTGGGCTCGCTTCTTACCCCATGGATTCACACTCCTGCCAGCGTGTTGTGGTACAGGAAAAGGGCGTGACGACAGTCCGCAATGAGGGCAATATGGGTTACAAATGCCCTGGGCCGTATCCAATCGCTTATCGCTCGATCATTCCGAAGAAAGAGGAGTGCACCAACCTGCTGGTGCCTCTCTGCCTGTCTGCCTCGCATGTCGCCTATGGCTCGATTCGCATGGAGCCCGTGTTCATGATCATCGGGCAGAGTGCTGGAGTTGCTGCCAGCATCGCAATAGATGCCGGTGTCTCGGTGCAGGATATTGATCTGGGGCAACTCCACCGCCGCCTCAAAGCAGAGGGGCAGGTTTTGCAGCATTGATCCCGGGGTCATCCGACTTTTGGGACCGTGTTTCCAAAACGTCTGGAACACGGGGAAACCAATACCCCCGGCAGGAGTCGCATGGTGAAAAACACGGAGAAAAGTTTAGTGGGCAACAGTGGGCAACAAAAGGCGAATCGTTGTTTCACTCGTTATAGATAACAAGTTTGAAATTTTGGCCTGACTCCGCCCACTATGGCCCCACAAAATACCCACAACTTTTTTTACAACGTCACAGTTTGATTTCTAACAGGCGTTCACGTTGTTGCCCAACGTTCAAGACTCTCAAAACTTCTTCGTCTTAAAAGGACACAGGGTAGTTTTAACTTCGTCGCGTTTTGCGACCCTATGGCGTGAAAATCGCGGGGTGGATTAGGCACAATTCCAACCAGTTTGAAAACTGATAACAAAACTATCAAAGATAATATTCTTACGAGGTTCAAAACTCACTGATTTAAACATCAGATATCAGCGAAGCTCAACGTGACACGAATTGTTTCTTAAAGAGAGGCGTTGGGTTGAAGATTTACTTGATAAGTTGCTCTAAATTTTTGCAACCACAGGCATGATTTCCTTGGGAAATCTGGCATTTTTAATAATTTTGCATCCAATCCCACTGCCCGTGCGAATTCAACAATAGATGTTTCGCAAAACCGCCGTCCAAAGCGGCCCCTCTAATTATCAAGATTGAAGGAAAGAAAAATGCTCACACGCTACGCAAAACACATGACCGTCGTCGCCATGCTGGTGGTCAGCGCCACCACGGTCTCTGCTAAGGACATTGTGGATGTTGCTGCGGGGAACGAAAGTTTTAGCACCCTCGTTGCGGCCGTGAAGGCAGCCGGACTAGTCGAAACACTGAAGGGTGATGGGCCCTTCACCGTCTTCGCGCCCACGAACGACGCGTTCGCCAAACTTCCAGATGGCACTGTTGAAGGTCTATTGAAGCCAGAGAACAAGCAGAAATTGATTGAGATCCTGACGTATCACGTCGTGCCAGGGAAAGTGCTGGCAAAGGACGTGGTCGGCCTATCGGAAGCGAAATCAGTCGAGGGTTCCACCATCGCGATTAAGGTGGTAGACGGCCAAGTGAAGGTCAATGACGCAACCGTGATCAAGACCGACATTGAAACTTCCAATGGTGTCATCCACGTAATTGACTCAGTCATTCTACCACCGGAGAAGACGTCGCAGGTGTCGCCTCGCCACGTCATCGAAACCGCCATTGCGCAGGGGGCTCCGCAATATAATGTTGGTCACGCGGGTCGGTGTTGTATGACCTACTCTTCCGCCATTACTCGTTTGATGACGGAATACGCTGGCGAGATGCCAACCAATGTTCGTGATCATCTGCAGGTATCATTGGATAAAGCAAATGAAATGCATTGCATGGACAGTCGAGCCTGGGCGCTCCGTCGTGCACTCGACCAAGTCTACGCGGCCATGTAAGGTACGCGTGGGGTAAGGTTACGCGAGAAACGTAAGCGTCACGAAACCTGACGGCAGGTTTCGTGACCGGCTTTATAGATAGGGGAAATATTCGGGTGATACCTAGCATCCTTCAGCAAGTGGCGGCGAACGATCAGTCCGCCATGGAT
>RFVC01000094.1 GCA_009922595.1 Gammaproteobacteria bacterium
AAATAAAAACAGAAAAGATGCGGTGGCGGATCGTCGTGACTTCCTCAAGCGTTCTGCGGTTTCTGTTGCGGCTGCCGGCGTGGTAGCGGTTGCAGGAAAAACAGCATCAGCAAGCGAAGTTGAGGTGCCTTCAGGCTCTGGCTACCGTGAAACTGAACATGTGAAGGCATTTTATGCCTCTGCACGGTTTTAATCAATTTTCTTGATTCTTTTAGGAGGATAACATGCTTAGAAAGAAGACGTCCGGGGTAGCGAGAGGCCCCCAGTCATCGTCTTTCATTGGCAAGGCAGCCGAAACGGTTGTTGACCGCCGCGCGTTTTTGCGTGGTTCTGGTCTTGCTATTGGAGGTATAGCTACTGCCGCAGCTTTGGTTGGGTCGAATGTGACCCCGTCGCAAGCTGCAGTTTCAGGAGCAAAAGTCGAAATTAAGAAGTCAGTTTGTACACATTGCTCGGTCGGTTGTACGGTTGTTGCTGAGGTTCAGAATGGTGTTTGGACTGGGCAAGAGCCTGGTTGGGACAGCCCAATTAATCTTGGTGCTCACTGTGCGAAGGGAGCCTCAGTTCGGGAAACCGCAAGCGGTGAGCGTCGCCTGAAGTATCCAATGAAGCTCGTAGGTGGAAAATGGGTGCGGATGAGTTGGGATGATGCCATCAATGAAATCGGCGACCAGATGATGGATATTCGTAAAACATCTGGCCCTGATTCAGTCTACTGGCTCGGCTCTGCCAAGCATAGCAATGAGCAGGCGTATCTGTTTCGGAAGTTTTATGCCTACTGGGGTACCAATAATGGTGACCATCAAGCTCGTATTTGTCACTCAACCACGGTTGCTGGTGTTGCGAACACTTGGGGCTATGGTGCTATGACCAACTCCTATAATGATATGCACAATTCAAAAGCAATTTTCATTATTGGTGGCAACCCTGCCGAAGCTCACCCTGTTTCCTTGATGCATGTTCTGAAAGCAAAAGAGCAGAATAATGCGCCAGTGATCGTTTGTGACCCGCGCTTTACACGGACTGCGGCACATGCAGATGAGTATGTTCGTTTCCGCCCCGGTTCAGACGTTGCCCTTATTTGGGGTATCATGTGGCACATCTTCGAAAACAAGTGGGAGGATAAAGAGTTTATCCGCCAGCGTGTTTACGGCATGGAAGATGTGGGCGTTCCAGGGTCACAGTTGAAGCGTGTTGCCAAAATTATGGCAAATAACCGTCCAGGCACCTTTGTCTGGTGTATGGGTGGCACACAGCACACAAATGGTAATAATAACACTCGTGCATATTGTGCGTTGCAGCTGGCGCTTGGAAACATGGGTACTGCCGGTGGTGGTGCAAATATTTTCCGTGGTCACTGTAATGTTCAAGGCGCAACAGACTTCTGCGTTCTTTCACACTCATTGCCGGGCTATTATGGCCTTTCAGCTGGTGCATGGAAGCACTGGGCACGCGTGTGGGGCGAGGATATCGATTGGTTGAAAGGCCGCTTCGACTCCATCAAAGGTAAAGATGGCAAGTCAAAGAGCCTGATGAATATGAAAGGTATCCCGGTTTCGCGTTGGATTGACGGTGTTCTCGAAGATAAAGAGAACATTGATCAGCCAGACAATCTTCGTGCGATGGTGTTCTGGGGCCATGCTCCAAACTCGCAGACTCGCATGAAAGAAATGAAGACGGCTATGGAAAAGCTCGACTTAATGGTCGTGATTGATCCTTATCCAACAGTGTCTGCAGTTCATTCTGACCGTACAGATGGCGTTTATTTGCTCCCGGCGACGACACAGTTTGAAACTTACGGTTCTGCAACTGCGTCAAACCGTTCGCTACAGTGGCGTGAAAAGATCATCGAGCCTTCATTTGACTCGTTGCCTGATCACACAATCATCTACAAGTTCGCCAAGAAATTTGGTTTCGCTGATCGCATGTTCCGCAAAATCAAAGTCACTAACGACGAGCCACTAGTTGAAGATGTGACACGTGAATTTAACAGCGGCATGTGGACAATTGGCTACACTGGCCAGTCACCCGAGCGGATTAAGGCCCATATGGCTAACCAGCACGTATTTGACAGAACAACGCTGCAAGCTGTCGGTGGTGAACTTGATGGTGAATATTACGGCTTGCCCTGGCCTTGCTGGGGTACACCAGAAATGGGTCATCCAGGTACACCGCTGCTCTATGACACATCTAAGCCAGTGGCTGAAGGCGGTCTTTGTTTCCGTGCCCGTTTTGGAGTAGAGCATGAGGGCAACAATCTGTTGGCTGAAGGTTCTTATCCTGTTGGGTCTGAAATTAAGGACGGTTACCCAGAATTTACCATGGGGATGCTGAAGAAACTTGGCTGGGACGGTGATCTTACAGCTGACGAACGTGCAGCAATTGAAAAGGTCGCTGGTGACAAGACCAACTGGAAGGTTGACCTTTCAGGTGGTATCCAGCGGGTCGCGATCAAGCACGGTTGTGCGCCATTTGGTAATGCGAAGGCACGGGTGAAGGTCTGGACATTCCCAGATCCAATTCCGCTCCATCGTGAGCCATTGTATACATCACGTCGTGATCTCGTGGCCGATTACCCAACCTACTCAGACCGGAAGCTCTATCGCCTGCCGACTTTGTATAAGTCGATCCAGGATAAGGACTATTCGGTTGAATATCCGATGATTTTGACTTCAGGTCGTCTCGTCGAATATGAAGGTGGGGGTGATGAAACTCGTTCAAACCCATGGCTTGCTGAATTGCAGCAGGACATGTTTGTCGAGATGAACCCATTCGATGCCAACGGAAAGAATATCCGCAACGGCGATATGGTTTGGGTGAAGACACCCGAAGGAGCGCAGATCAAGGTCATGGCCATGGTCACTGAACGCGTTGCCAAAGGAGTTGCCTTCCTGCCATTCCATTTTGGTGGACATCTTGAGGGTGTAGATCAACGATCCAAGTATCCAGAGGGCTCAGATCCTTATGTACTTGGTGAATCAGCCAACACAGCGTTCACTTATGGTTATGACTCAGTGACATTGATGCAGGAATCGAAATGTTCGCTCTGCACAATTGAACGCGTATAAGGGAGGTACACATGGCAAGAATGAAATTTCTATGTGATGCAGAACGCTGTATCGAATGTAACGCCTGTGTTACTGCATGTAAGAACGAGCATGAGGTGCCGTGGGGTGTAAATCGTCGTCGGGTGGTTACCATCCAAGACGGTAAGCCCGGCGAACGCTCAATCTCTGTTGCATGTATGCATTGCTCAGACGCGCCTTGCACGGCCGTTTGTCCTGTCGATTGTTTCTATCAGACCGAACAAGGTGTGGTTCTACATTCAAAGGATCTTTGCATTGGCTGTGGTTATTGCTTCTATGCATGTCCTTTCGGGGCACCGCAATATCCACAGGCTGGTAACTATGGTTCACGTGGCAAAATGGACAAATGTACATTCTGCGCAGGTGGTCCAGAAGAAGATATGAGCAGTCTGGAGTTCCAGAAATACGGACGTAACCGTCTGGCTGAAGGCAAGCTGCCGATTTGTGCAGAAATGTGTTCAACCAAGGCGTTGCTCGCAGGTGATGGAGACCAAGTCTCTAACATCTTCCGTGAGCGTATTGTCGCCCGTGGATTTGGATCTGGCGCTTGGGGATGGGGTACTGCCTATTCCATCAAGGGCTAATCAGCGATCATAAAATAAGGTGGATCCCCATAGCGGGGGTCCACACCTTTTTCCTATTAATTCCGCCCAAGATACTTAGCAGCTACAGGCGCTTTGTTTCTGGGGTTCGTGAGAGATAAATGGTTGCAATAACTCGTAAATTTTTAGTTCTCTTCGCGCTGACTGCGGTTGCGACCGGCTTGTCGGCTTGTGCTGAAGAAGAACAGAACCGGGTTCTCAGCTACAAGAAGGGAACCTACCTAGGTAAAACGGATCAGCGATTGTCTGAAGACCAACTGCGTACGCTGATCAGTCGTTCAAATGCTCAGCGCGTTTATTAAATGCGCGATTTAAAGCCAGGGAGACCGGGGAATATGTTACGCAAATATTTAGGTGTTTTGGCCATTCTTGCGGCGTTGTTTATCGGCGCTACCGGAACTATTACGCCAGCAATGGCGCAAACAAATGGTGAAGTGCCTGGCACCGCGCTAGGCATTAAGTCGGACACAGATCTATGGCGCTTTGTGCGGACTGGTAATGCCGGATCGACACAGATGAAAGACGAATTGTCGGCTGTGATGATTCAATCTGAAGGCGACAATTGGCGCGCGTTTCGCAATGGCCCATTGTCAATTTATGG
>RFVC01000095.1 GCA_009922595.1 Gammaproteobacteria bacterium
AGTAATCCCAGTGTTTTCCGGCTTGCCGCGAACCCATGGCAATATTATTCATACTGCCCTGGCTGGCAGCGGGAATCCTGTCGGGTAATGCCTGCTGAAGGGCGCCAAGCACCACATCGACAATACGCGTGGATGTTTCCACGTTACCAGCAGCAACGGCCGCCGGGGGCAATGCATTAACTAGGGAGCCGGCCGGAGCATTGATGCGGATAGGTTTAAACAGCCCGCCACACGCCGGAGCATATTCAGGCATTAGGCAGCGAAAGCAGTAATACACGGCCGCCGCGACCACGGGCAAAGGACAATTGATGTTGCCCGCGACCTGCGCACACGTTCCAGTAAAGTCAACGTCGATTATTGCTTCTTTTATAGTTAGTTCAACCCTAATCCTGATATCTGTAGTACCTAGACCATCATCATCCATGACGTCCTCGAATCGGAACACGCTCTTAGGCAGCTCTGCCAGGCTTGCCAGCGCCACACGCTCACCATAGGCGTTGAGTTCATGGATGCCTTCATGGAAAACGGCCTCACCGAATTGCTGGATTAGGCAATGCAGTCGCTGCACACCCGTGGTGGCCGAACTGACCTGGGCCGCCATATCGCCATCAAGATGGTAATCCGCCTTTTGCCCATGAATGGGATAGAGCTGCTCCCAGAGCGCTTCATTGAGTTTGCCTTTTTCAAGCAGCAGCTGTGGAGAGATAACAATGCCCTCTTCATCTAGGCTGTGGGTGATTGGCATAGACCCCGGCGTCTCTGAGCCGATATTGGCATGGTGGGCGCGATTGACGGCAAAGCCTTGTAGTCTGTCTTCAATGAATACAGGCGCCACTATAGTAACATCAGGCAGATGCGTTCCTCCCAGATACGGATCATTGAGCACCAGCACATCCCCTTCTGCCCAATCAAAACGGCCGACAAGATCGGCCATGGCATAGGCCATGCTGCCAAGGTGAACTGGAATGTGGGCCGCCTGGGCACACAGGTCTCCCTGCCTATCAAACAGGGCACACGAGAAATCGAGGCGATCCTTGATGTTCGGTGAAAAAGCCGTGCGGCGAAGGACAACGCCCATCTCGTCGCAGATGGCTTCCATTCTAGAGACGAACAGGCTTAGCTCAATGGGGTTCATGAAGTTCAATTATAGATAACAGTGCCAGCGATGTCCTTGAAGGCACATGGATAGAGGAAGGCATTGAAATTTTAGCAGTTGCTTGTCAAGAATATCTCTTATCCAAGTGATAAGAATTACATATGCCTTCTAGCCGCAGACCTATCCAGACTTGCCTCTTGTCTCTCGTCTCTTTAAAATTGACCTAAGAGGGGCGGCATTGGCTGCCCTTTTGCGTTTCTGGGAGACTGAGGATGACTGATACAAATGCGCTCATGAACACCTACAACCGTATCCCGTTGGGCTTTGTCCGCGGTGAAGGCTCCTGGGTATTCGATCGAGACGGCAACAAGTATCTGGATGCCATTGCCGGGATCGCCGTATGCGCACTAGGCCATTCTCACGCCGGTTTTATTGAGGCGGTGCAGGACCAAGTGGCCCGACTCACGCATGTCTCTAACCTATTCGACATCCCAATTCAGCAAGAACTGGCAGAGAAACTTTGTGCGGCATCAGGCATGGATAGCGTCTTTTTCTGCAACTCAGGCGCCGAAGCCAACGAAACCGCAATCAAGCTGGCGCGGATGTACGGCCACCAGCGCGACATAGAGGTGCCGGGGATAATAGTGGCCGAGGGTGCATTCCATGGGAGAACGATGGGCGCACTGACGGCAACGCACAGCAAACGCTACCAAAACGGGTTTGGTCCAATCCTAGAGGGTTTTTACCGGGTTTCCTTTAATGATGCGGACGCGGTTGCCGACATGGTGAAAGCCAACCCAAACATCGTCGCTATCCTTGTGGAGCCCGTGCAGGGGGAAGGTGGTATCGTCATGCCAAAGTCTGATTACCTGAATAGAATACGGGCAATCTGCGATGAACATGAAATGCTGCTGATGCTGGATGAAGTGCAAACCGGCAACGGCAGAACCGGCAAGTATTTTGCCTTTCAGCACAACAGCATCCAGCCTGACGTGGTCACTACTGCGAAAGGCCTTGGCAACGGTTTTCCCATAGGTGCCTGTATGGCCAGCGGCATTGCCTCCCAAATATTTCAGCCGGGACACCACGCCACCACGTTTGGTGGCAGCCCATTAGCCTGCGCTGCTGCACTGGCTGTAAACGCAGCTCTCCTCGAGGAAAATCTCTTGTCCAATGCGGCCCTGCAGGGTGACCGAATTAAATTCGGCCTCAGCTCCAAACTGCAAAATGCAGACCATGTGGTGGACATTCGCGGTAAGGGCCTCATGATCGGAGTTGAGCTCAATCAGTCCTGCGGCGAGCTCGTGGGACAGGCCCGGGAAAAAGGCATTCTAATTAATGTGGCCTCCGACAAAGTCGTCAGGATGGTGCCGCCCCTCAATTTAAAAGAGGAAGAAAGCGACCTGATAGTAGAAACTGTCGGTTCACTTATTCAGGGGTTTGGCTCATGAGTCCTCGGCATTTTCTGACACTAAATGATCTGTCATCTTCGGAGTTCAGGGACATTATCCAGCGCGCCTGTGAACTGAAGGAAATGCAGGCCGACGGGATTTTGCATGAACCGTTGAAGAACCGGATCATGGCTATGGTGTTTGAAAAGGCCTCAACCAGAACCCGCGTCTCCTTTGAGGCGGGCATGGCACAGCTTGGCGGTCATGCCCTGTTTCTTTCTCCCCAAGATACGCAGCTGGGTCGAGGTGAGCCGATCGAAGATACTGCCAGGGTCCTGGCCCGCATGACCGATGCCATTATGGTGCGGACTTTTGCACATGAAAAGATTGAACGCATGGCGGATGCCTCAACTGTGCCCGTCATCAATGCCCTGACGGATGATTATCATCCCTGCCAGCTGCTAGCCGACATGCAGACTTATTTTGAGCATCGCGGTGACATCCAGGGTCAGAGTGTGTGCTGGGTCGGCGACGGCAACAACATGTGCAACTCCTTTATTAATGCCGCTGCCCTGCTCGACTTCGAGCTTATTGTGGCCTGCCCAGAAGGCTACGAGCCCATGGCAGAGCTGGTGAAAACGAACAAGGATCGGGTCAAAATAGTTCGCAGACCCGAAGAGGGTGTCGTTGGAGCCGCCCTAGTGGCAACAGATGTCTGGGCCTCAATGGGACAGGAAGATGAGCGAGTACGACGTGAAAAAGATTTTACCGGCTTTGAGGTTACACTCGAACTGATGGCGCTCGCCAAGGATGACGCACTGTTTCTTCACTGCCTGCCTGCGCATCGCGGTGAGGAGGTCAGCGCTAATGTTATTGATGCGCCGGACAGCGTTGTCTGGGATGAAGCCGAGAACCGGCTGCACGCGCAGAAAGCCCTTATGGAATTCCTTATGTGCTAATCAACCCGGCGTTTATGCTACCTTATCTTCATGACTGCACTGCTAGAGCTCAACAATATCAATTGCCGATACGATGGCCAGGTCATTATTGAGGACCTGAGTTTTGCCGTACAGCCCCAGCAGATCGTCAGCCTCCTTGGCCCCAGCGGTTGCGGCAAAACTACTGCTTTGCGGGCTATCGCCGGCCTTGAGGATATTTATGCCGGCCAGATTAGGCTCGACGGCACCTGCCTGAGCGCACCCGGCTCAGTCCTAGCCCCGGAAAAACGCCAGGTCGGTATGGTCTTTCAGGACTATGCCCTCTTCCCACACCTGACAGTAAGCAAAAATATCGCATTTGGCCTGCATGGCAGGGACAAGACCGAGATAGAGGCTGTGATCAACCAGTTGTTGACCCTGGTCAGGCTGGAAGAGCATGTCGATAAGTTTCCTCACCAGTTATCGGGTGGGCAGCAGCAGAGAGTGGCACTGGCCCGCGCCCTGGCGCCAGATCCCAGGATTCTCCTACTGGATGAGCCCTTCTCCAACCTGGATACCGAAATGCGCCGCAGCCTAAGCCAGGAGGTGAGAGAAATCCTGCTGGAACGCAAGATCAGCGCCATCCTGGTAACCCACGACCAAGAAGAGGCCTTCGGTGTCGGGGATGTCACAGGGATCATGCTGGATGGATATTTACAGCAGTGGGGCCCGGAACAGGAATTACTAGAAAAACCGGCTAACGATTTCGTTTCCCGCTTTCTTGGGGTCTAATTAAACATTCCAAAACACAATATATTGTGTT
>RFVC01000096.1 GCA_009922595.1 Gammaproteobacteria bacterium
CGGCACCGGTAAACGGCAACTCACCATCGCCCAGTTGCAGTAATTGCCGGTTGTCCCTGCGGGCGATACTGACCAGCAGTTCCGGCTGGTAGTGATCGGGGTACCTGGTGGTTTTGCCCAGCGGGTTATCAGTCATGGTCATGTTGCCGCTCAGTGCCTGAGCCCCTTCCCCCTGTGCAACAGGAACAGGGAAAAGGCAAACAGTGCCCCGGTAAAGATGACCAGCATCGTAAAGGCATACCAGACATTCACGTCGGAGACACCCAGTATGCCGTAACGAAATGCATTGACCATGTAGAAAATGGGATTCAGCTTCGACACCAGGCGCCAGAAATCAGGCAATAGCTCTACCGAATAGAACACGCCACCAAGGTAGATCAGCGGTGTAAGCACAAATGTTGGAATGATCGCGATATCGTCGAACTTGTTGGCATATATGGCGTTGATGAAACCACCCAGTGAAAAGACAATGGACGACATCAGCACAACCATAAGGGTAATGAAGAGGTTGTACATATGCAGGCCGCTGAAAAACAGGGACATGAAGGTAGCGATTACACCAATGGCCAGCCCCCGCGCGACACCACCGATGACGAATCCTGAAAGAATGACGTAGTTTGGCACAGGTGAAACGAGCAGCTCCTCGATACTACGCTGGTATTTCTGGCTGAAAAAAGACGACACCACGTTGGCATAGGAATTGTTGATGACCGCCATCATGATCAGCCCGGGAACAATAAATTCCATGTAGGTATACCCACCCATATCCCCAATACGCCGCCCTATGAGGTTACCGAATATGATGAAGTACAGGGATATGGTGATAACAGGCGGCACCAGTGTCTGAATCCAGATACGCAGGAAGCGGCGAATCTCTTTCCAGACGATGGTATTAAACGCAGTCAGCTTGTAGTTCAGGGTCATGCTGCTCACGGTGTCGTTTACTCCTGTTTTTTCAGCAGGGAAATGAACAACTGCTCGAGGCGGTTGGACTTGTTACGCATACTTTTCACCTGGATATTCATGGCTTGCAGTTCGGTAAATACATCGTTGAGATCCTGGTGGCTTTCCAGTATGACTTCGAGGGTACTGGAATCGATCAGCTCGCAACCAAAACCATTGAGTACCGGGGCCTGTTCAAGCTCCTGGCGCACATCAAGAACGAAGTGTTCCTGGTGCAATTTTCGCAACAACGCCTTCATACTGGTATTTTCGACAATCACGCCGCGATCAATCATGGCAATATTCCGGCACAGGGATTCCGCTTCCTCCAGGTAATGTGTCGTCAGGACGATGGTGGTCCCTGCCCGATTGATTTTCTGCAGGAAATCCCAGGTGGAACGGCGCAGCTCGATATCGACACCGGCAGTAGGTTCATCCAATAACAACAAGCGCGGTTCATGCACGAGCGCCCTGGCGATCAAGAGCCTGCGTTTCATGCCGCCTGACAGATTACGGGCCTGCTGGTTGTGCTTATCCCAGAGGCCTAGCTGGTTCAGGTATTTTTCCGCACGTTCCTTGGCAAGCTTTATGGGCAAGCCGTAGTAACCACCCTGCGTGACGACAATATCGAAGACCTTCTCGAAATGATTGAAATTCACTTCCTGGGGAACGACACCAAGGTTCAACTTGGTTTCGTAACTGTTGGTGTCCACGTTCTGCCCAAAGACCTGGACACTGCCTGACGTTTTCCGGACCAGGGTGGACAGGACACCGATAGTGGTCGATTTTCCGGCGCCATTGGCGCCCAGGAGGGCAAAAAAGTCGCCTTCAGCCACGTCCAGGCTGATGCCCTTGAGGGCCTCGAAACCATTGTCGTAGGTTTTATAGAGGTCTTTGATGGATATTGCGGGTGTCATGCGAACTACAGCGGCGTCTGAAAGCGGCGCAGTATAGCAAAATCCCGCCTGATTTGCCGCGCTGTAGGGCCCTGGCTGGCCGGATTCTGGGCCTGACCCGCGGGGGAGAAAGCTTCCGGAAGCTGACACTTCCCTGTGTCAGGTACAACATAGTGCAGGAACCGGGAATTGGCCAATGTTGTCTTGTGTACACTCCCTCGACCCACCCTAGCATGCTTGCTAGAATCCGTGGCCTTGCCACTGAAACTTGCACGAACATGCCGCTATTCCTGATTTCCCTTGCAGCCCTTGTCCTGGTGATCGCCCTGATCAGGGCTCTGCATGCCGGCCATTTGAGGAAAACACAGGACATTGCCAACCAGGGAATGCCGCTGCCGCCACTGGGGGACCCAGGCTTGGCTGATACATCGCCGCTTCGATGGACTGTTACGGTAGCGCAGGCGCTTTCAGCCAGCAGCCATGAACCGGCTTCCTGGCGGGGGGAAGTAAAAGCCCTGCGCGATGCGGGACGATTCCAGGATGCCCTGGCGCTTTGCAGCAGGCAGTACCCCAGGATGCTGGCCTTCCGGCAGACCATGATCACACTCAGGAGTCGAATGAAATCCGGTGAAGAAGAACCGGCGGAGGCCCTGAAGGATATTTACCGGACAGCCATCATGGCGGGCCTATCGAAAGCCTCCAACGAGCCGTTGACCGAAAGTAATATCAGGGAGAAATTGCCCATGCTCAATGATTCCAGGCATTACTGGAATGAATTGGGGTATCGACACCTTGATCTGCTGACCAAAACGGACCGCAGTTTGCTGATCAGGCATTGGGGTGAACCGGTAAGGCATAATGATATCAATCAACTGATCAATCCAGGCAAATGAACGATATTCCGCACATTTGCAGGACATAACGAGGTTGTCGCCAATGCTCAAGGAACCCCAGGCCAAGATCATGCTTGCCCTGCAATCGAAAATGAACGCGAAGGTCAATCCACATTGGGTGGAAGCAGCCTACCCTTACTTGCGGGCCGTCATTGTCGAGGGCGCCGAGGCCATGGAGCACCACGGCTGGAAATGGTGGAAGAAACAGGAATGCGATCTCGAGCAGTTGCAGATGGAACTGGTCGATATCTGGCACTTTACTCTTTCACATATCCTGCTCGAACACCGGGATGACGAACCCCTGGCCCTGCTAAGCCTTATGCGCCTGTGCAACGGGAATGACAAGATCGACTTCGATGGCAGGACCTATCAAGTGAAGACCCTGGATACCTTGAAAAAACTGGAGCTGAGTATTGGGCTGGCCTGCGCAGGGCGCATCAGCGTGCCGCTGTTCGAAGCCCTGATGACGGACTGCAGGATGGACTGGAACGACCTGTTCTGCCAGTACGTGGGGAAAAACGTGCTGAATTTCTTTCGCCAGGACCATGGCTACAAGGAAGGAACCTACCAGAAAATATGGGGTGGCCGGGAAGACAACGAGCATCTGGTAGAAGCCATGGCCGACCTGGACCAGGAACATGAAGACTTTCAGCACAACCTTTATGAGTCACTGAGAGACCGATATCAAAAAGATATCTAATGGCCGGACGGCTACCTCTGGAAATACACCAGGTAACCCCGATACGTTTCTCAGCACCCTTCCCTGGGGGCTAGTTCACCTTCGTGGATCGTAAAATCAGGCAATAAACCATCGGTGGAAAATTGCTGGACGGGCATGGCGTCCTGCATCAGGCACAGGTGGGCCATCAACTCATCAAGATTGGTTTCTTGATTGATTTCCAAGGTAATTTCCAGTGCTGATGCCTTGTTCAACATATTCCTCGCCTTATTTTATTTCTGAATGGCGTCGGTTCAGATTGTGACAAACTTTAAACCCTAGAATTCAGTTAGCTTCTGCCACCAAATCTCCGGTCGGCAACATCACCTTTCCTACACACTGCCCGGTATTTGAAAAAAACCGGAAAAAGAAGTCAGAAAATAACCGTTCCTCCAAAAAACAGAGTTCAGAAATATCAGCACTGAGAATAGGCGTCAAAGGGCAGGTTGTTAATAAATAGAATGAATCGCCCCTAGTTTGC
>RFVC01000097.1 GCA_009922595.1 Gammaproteobacteria bacterium
TCCAGGTGGTGAAATAGAAACCCGCAGCGAGGAATTAGTACTTCGTACACTTGGTCGCAACTATGACGAACAGGATTTTGGCGAAATTGTGCTGCGTGCCAGCGAGAACGGTGCCCGCATAGTGCTCGGTGATGTGGCCACTATTTCTGACGGTTTTACCGATACCGACCTAATCAATCTCTACAACGGCATTCCCGCCGTCATGATCAATGTGATGCGTGTAGGTGACGAACAGATTATGGAGATTGCCGATACTGTTGAACGCTACCTGGTCGACGAACTCCAGCCCACCTTACCGGATGGCGTATTTGCAGTTATCGGCCGCAACGAAGCCTCGGTCATCAAGGACAGGCTAAGCATCCTCGCGGAAAACGGCCTGATGGGACTTGTCTTGGTTATCCTGACGCTCACCATTTTCCTGGAGTTCAGGGTCGCGGCCTGGACCAGCCTCGGCATCTTCATTTCCTTTATCGGTGTTTTCGCGATCATGCGCATATTCGATATTTCTATTAACGTGATTTCTTCTATTGGTTTCCTGCTCGCCATTGGTATCGTGGTGGATGATGCTATAGTGGTGGGTGAGAATATTTTTGCGCGACAGGAACAGGGTATACCGCCCCTGCAAGCGGCCATACAAGGTGCACAGCGAATTTCCATTCCAGTCATTTTCGCCGTTGCCACAACCATTGCGGCCTTCAGCTCACTGCTAACGCTCCCCGGGACACTTGGCGGCTTACTGGGCAATATCCCGGCGGTCGTTATTGGCGTACTGTTTCTTTCTGTTGCTGAAGCCCTGTTGGTGCTTCCCTTCCATCTGTCACATCAGAACACAGTAGAGAAAACCAAGAACAAGATGACGGAATTCTTCGAAGACATTCATCGAAGAATCAACCATTGGTTCAAATGGTTCATCAATGGCCCTCTCGAAACATCACTGGAATTTGTTACGCATCATCCGTGGGTGGCCATCACTTCTTCCATCAGCCTGCTCTTTATTACAGCCGGCATTCTTGGTGGCGGCTACGTGAAGTTCACCTTCTTCCCTGAAATTGAGGGCGACAATGTGATTGCCAGTATCGAACTACCCTCAGGTGCTACGGCAGAACGAACGGAAGCCGTTGTTAGAAGACTTGAAGAAGCCGCGTTAAATATTGGTTTTGAATTTGATCCCTTAGTTGAGAATGGAGATCCTGCGATCAAGTCCCTCAATGTTCTAGTGGGTGCGCAGGACAGCGGCCAACCTAATCCGCTTGGCGGCGGCGGTGGTGCCGAAACGCCAAACGTCGCAACCATCGTGCTGGAAATGACGCCACCGGAAAACCGTAACTTCTCTTCCAAGGAATTTGAAGATCGCTGGCGTGAAGCGGTGGGTCTTGTTCCTGAAGCACGCAAGCTGACCTACTCGTCGCAGCAAATGAGTTTTGGAGATCCCGTTCGTGTCGAGCTCACCGCATCGAGTGATGAAACACTGGATGCAGTCGTTGCCGAAGTGGAAGCAGCCCTACGCCAGCTGACCGGTGTTTTTGATGTAAAGAACGATCGCGATACAGGGAAGCGTGAAATTGCCTTCACCCTGAAACCCGAAGCCCGTACTTATGGTTTAACCCTGCAGTCCCTCGCCTTCCAGGTGAGAGCCGCATTCTTTGGCGACGAGTCCCTGCGCGTGCAGCGCGGACGCGAGGATGTGCGCGTCTATATCCGACTGCCAAGCGAGGAGCGCAATTCCATCGATGACCTTAAAGCTTATCGCATCAGGACGCCGGAGGGTTTTGTTCCACTGGGTGAAGTGGCTGACCTGAATGAAGGGACCAGCCCGACCTCCATCAACCGTCGCAACGGCAGACGCATCATTGCGGTTACAGCCAACGTGGATTCCGCGGTAATTACCAGTAACGAGGTGAACGGCTACATCACCTCTACCCTGATGCCGTCGATTCAGCAGCGTTATCCGGATCTCACGCATGACTTTGGCGGCGAACAGCGTGAGCAAGCGCGAACTGGCCCCGCAATTCTTATGAACTTCTTCTACGCCCTTGTTGCGATTTACGCTATGCTGGCGATTGCCTTCAAGTCCTATACACAACCGCTGGTGGTAATGTCTGTTATACCTTTCGGTGTCTTTGGCGCCATCATGGGGCACCTGATCATGGGCATGAACATGTCACTTCTCAGCATCTTCGGCATCATCGGACTATCCGGTGTAATCATTAACGGCGCTCTCGTGATGATTGACTTTATTAACGAGGAAGTACACAACGGCATGGAATATCACGAAGCTATTGTTGAAGGCGCCAAGAACCGTTTCCGTCCGATTTTCCTAACTTCACTCACCACCTTCCTTGGAGTCGCCCCGCTGGTATTTGAAACCAGTGTCCAGGCACAGTTCCTGATTCCGGTGGCGCTGAGTGTTGGCTTTGGTGTGCTCTTCGGCACGGCCATTCTGCTCGGCCTGGTGCCGGCGATTATGTCGCTGCTAAGCCCGCCCAAGCATGTGCCGGAGCTGGACCACAGTGGACAGCCCGTAGGTGAATACGCATAAGCTAATTAGCCCAGCTTTTCGTTAAGAAACTCCATTACTTTTTCCCAGGCATCCTCGCTGGCCGCTTCGTTGTAGCGCTCCGCTACCGGGAAATTCTGAAAGGCATGCCCTGCTCCATCGTACTGGTAAAATTCATGTGCGATACCAGCCTCTGATAAAGCCGCGCAGTAGTCATCCACATCAGCTGGTGACGGGTTGCTATCGTCGTTGCCAAAGAATCCGATCACCGGACAGGGAATATTTCCGGCTAACTCGATTGGCGGTGTTGCCCCCTCGCCTAGCCCTTTCTTGATATTGCCACCATAGAAAACCGACAAGGCGCTAAACTGATTTATGTGGCAGGCTGCCAGCCAGGCGACGCGGCCGCCCCAGCAGTGACCGACGCATCCTATGCTGTCCGCATCCACTGTATCCTGGGCGGCCAGTAACGCAAATGCCGCTGTCATATCTGCGACCATCCTGTCGTCACGGCTTTCCTCACGTTTTTTTTCCATTGTTTCAGATTTCGGCCACCAGTGGAAAATAAACGGCACGGCAACGGCAAACCCTGCGTCTGCAAAGCGCTGTGCCGTCGTCAGGGTAAAGGTATCATTTTCAATACCGGTATGCCCGACAGGAATATGCTGGGCCAGCACGATTCCTGGATGCGGTCCTTCACCCCTAGGCATAAACAGGAATACCTCCATGTCGCTGCCTTCGACATCAACCGTCTTAACCGTGTAATGGAAGTCACTCATCAGGCTATATCCCTTTCGCTGACCTCGTTAAGCAGAAGTTGCCCGTTCGAGATCCTGAAGAGGTTTTCAATAAAAAGATCGTCACTTCGTGCGCGCATGCCGCTGCCGCCATTAGAGCAGTGTGGTGTCATGGTCACGGCAGGATGATCCCAGAACCAGGTATCTTCCGGTAGAGGTTCATTCCTGAAGACATCAAGGATGGCATGTGTGGGACATTCTGCATCTAATGCCGACTTCAGGTCTTCTTCAACGACCAGGTCACCGCGCGCTACATTGACCAGTACAGAGCCCTCCTTCATGTTGCCAAGAAAATCCTTGTTCACCATGTCCCGTGTAGAGTCATTGGAGGCACAGGCAAGTATCACGACATCGGCTTCCTGCAGATAAGGCCACATCTTCTCCTGCGAGGTCACGTTGTCTGCCAGACCTTCATCCGATTTTTCTCGCCGGACAGCCGTCAGTTTTACTCCAAAGGGTTTGGCACGTCTTGCAATCTGCTGGCCGATATGTCCAAAACCAACGATAACCCAATGT
>RFVC01000098.1 GCA_009922595.1 Gammaproteobacteria bacterium
GCGCCACAATTGTGGCGCTTTTTTATTTAGCTTGATTTGCTGCAGAGTATTAGTTTTGGCTGACAAACTCGGGATAGGCTTCCATACCACATTCCGCAAGGTCTACACCTTCATATTCTTCTTCATCAGTTACTCTCAGACCGATAACAGTCTTGATGATGAACCAGAAAATCATGCTGGTCACGAACACCCAGACGAAGATTACCGCAATACCCATCAGCTGAGCGCCAATAGTAGCGGCGTCATTACCTGAGAAGATTACAGCGATCAGACCCCAAATACCTACCACACCGTGTACGGAGATAGCGCCGACAGGGTCATCAATTTTTAGCTTGTCCATCATTACCACTGAAAACACAACAATGATGCCGCCGACACCACCGATCAGGGTAGCACCAATACCGCCCCAGTTCAGAGGCTCAGCAGTAATTGCAACCAGACCAGCCAGAGCACCATTAACTGCCATCGTTAGGTCAGCCTTGCCGAACATGATCTGTGATACGACCAAGGCAAAAATGAGGCCACCACAGGCAGCTGCGTTGGTGTTTACGAATACATCTGATACGGCGTTGGCTTCAGCAACATTTGAAACCATTAGCTCTGAACCACCGTTGAAACCGAACCAGCCCATCCAAAGTATGAACATACCTAGTGCAGCTAATGGTAGGTTGGCACCTGGGATAGCATTTACAGAACCATCGGCACCGTATTTGCCCTTACGAGGTCCAAGCAGAATAACTCCAGCTAGCGCTGCAGCAGCACCACAAAGGTGAACCACGCCAGAACCGGCGAAGTCTTGGAAGCCGGCAGCATCAAGGAAGCCGCCACCCCATTTCCACATACCCTGCATTGGATAAATGAATCCGGTCATGACTACTGCAAAAGCCAGGAAGGCCCAGAGCTTCATTCTTTCTGCGACAGCACCAGAAACAATAGACATTGCCGTTGCAACGAATACCACCTGGAAAAAGAAGTCAGAGGCACCTGAGTAGTAGGTATCACCGCCACTTGCCAGTACTTCTTCGGTAGAGGCGTTAGCAATGCTGTTTCCAAACCAGCCATCAGGCAGGATTCCGCCCTCAGAGCCACCGTACATGATGGTGTAACCCATTAGCAGGTACATGGTACAGGCAATGGCAAACAGAGCGACGTTTTTGGTCAGAATCTCTGTAGTGTTTTTAGAGCGAACCAGGCCAGCTTCTAACATTGCGAAACCTGCGGCCATCCACATTACAAGTGCGCCCGATACCAAAAAGTAGAAGGTATCCAGGGCATATTGAATTTCAATAATTGAACTTTCCATACTAAGTCCTCCTGAAAGACTTGTATAATTTTTTACTTAGAATTAAATGGCGTCGTCGCCGGTCTCACCGGTACGGATACGGATTGCTTCCTCAATAGAGGATACAAATATCTTTCCATCACCAATCTTGCCAGTGTTGGCAGCCTTAGAAATCGTTTCGATAGTTTGTTCAAGAGCGCTGTCTTTTACTACCACCTCTATTTTCAATTTAGGGAGAAAATCGACTACATATTCCGCGCCACGATATAGCTCGGTGTGTCCTTTCTGTCGACCAAAACCTTTTACCTCAGTGACGGTAATACCCTGAACACCTATTTCTGAAAGGGCTTCCCGTACGTCATCAAGCTTAAAGGGCTTGATAATCGCGTTTATCATTTTCATTTGAATCTCCTGGTACGTCGTTTTGGCAGCTGTTGCAGTACCTTCTGCGCCAGGCTCTGCCGGTCAAAGTCTCACAGTCCAACTACAACTTATAAAAGTCACCGCAATTAGCCGCGATAAACAACTTTTAGCAATCGTCATGCCAAGAAATAAAAGGTTTTAAAAACAGTTATTTAGTAGAAGCGGTTCAATAAAAAAAATTGAATAAAGAGATCTGCGCACCAAAATTGTGCGAATTTTTGGCTCCTTGCACAATTTTACAACCACAGTTACGGCTAAAAAGGGCTAAATTTTGGGAAGTGAGACTTTTGAGATCTAAGCTTGCCCGAGAATGATGCTTCCCAGGCTTTGTTGATGAAATTTTATTTCAAAGAAGGCTGTAAGATCCTCCTGAAACCATTGAAAAACCTAGCTTCGCCTTGTTTGTGCGATACATTTCTTTTATGCTCGGTGATGGTGCGCTGGGGATAAAAAAAGAAAAAATAATAATTCTCATTACAAAATAACTACTGCACAAAAGAACAATATTTATAGCGCGATACCGTCTCTCGCAGCTACATAATAATTTTCAAGGAGGGTTCCAAATGGGGTTCAAATCACTCGCCAAGGGTATGACTGGTCTGAGTCTGCTGCTATTACCGCTGAGTCTGCAGGCACAGGATATTGATGGGGCAGATACCGCCTGGATTATGACATCAACAGCACTGGTTCTGTTCATGACTATTCCGGGGCTGTCTCTTTTTTATGGTGGACTGGTAAGGGTACGTAATGTTCTTTCTGTTCTTATGCAGTGTTTCTCCATCACCTGCGTAGCGACCCTGGTTTGGCTGAGCTTGGGCTACAGCCTTGCGTTTAGCGAAGGAAACGCCTTTGTTGGCGGCTTTAGCAATATTCTTTTTTCAAATGTTACCGAGGAAACAACTTCAGGCACCATTCCTGAATCTATTTTTGCATTGTTCCAGTTAACTTTTGCGGTGATTACCCCCGCACTGATTTTTGGCGGCTTTGCAGAGAGGGTTAAATACAGCGGTGTTATGCTCTTCAGTGTTCTCTGGCTCATATTTGTTTATGCGCCGATTACGCACTGGGTATGGGCCGAGGGTGGCTGGCTCTTTGAAATAGGTCTCCTTGATTTTGCTGGCGGAACCGTTGTGCATATTACTGCGGGAGTTGCTGCGCTGGTTTGTGCGCTGGTTATCGGTACACGAACTGGATTCGGCAAGACTCCAATGCCGCCACACAACATGACCATGACCGTAACTGGCGCCGGTATGCTTTGGGTAGGCTGGTTTGGCTTCAATGGCGGCAGTGCTCTGGCAGCTGACGGCAATGCCTCAATGGCAATGCTGGTGACCCATATTTCGGCTGCGGCAGGTTCGCTGGCCTGGGTGCTGATGGAAAAAATTAAATATGGAAAAGCCTCCGTGCTCGGTATCGTCACTGGTATGGTGGCCGGCCTGGGTACCATAACGCCGGCTTCAGGATTCGTTGGTCCCGGTGGCGCGCTGGCCATCGGTTTGCTGGCTGGAACTATCTGTTTCTTCGCTACCCAGTTCATCAAGAATGGGCTTGGTATAGATGACTCGCTGGATGTGTTTCCGGTGCATGGCGTGGGAGGCATCCTGGGCACTTTTCTGGCCGGTATATTCGCCTCTGCGAGTCTCGGTGTATTTAGCGGCCAGGGTTATGCAGATGGTATGACCATGGGCAGCCAGATAGGTGTGCAGGTGATGGGTATCGTTGCGACTGCGGTATACACGGCTGTATTGACTTACATCATCCTAAAGATTGTCAATGGTATTACCGGTATGCGGGTGTCCGAGGAAGAAGAGTCGACCGGCCTGGATATCGTGCTTCACGATGAAAGAGGCTACGACCTCTAAACCTCAATATCTCAGTATTAATTCGCCATCTTTTGACCATGGCAATGAAAGGACTAAAATCCGGAAAGAGTTTTCTCTTTCCGGTTTTTTTATTCCTGCACCACAGACGCAGACTATATGACCTCGCTTGTCCAGCTATTAATCAAGATGCTCGCTGATGGGCAGTTCCACTCTGGAACTGAACTGGGTGAGTCCTTGCAGGTAAGC
>RFVC01000099.1 GCA_009922595.1 Gammaproteobacteria bacterium
GCGATTCAAGAATCGTTTTCATCGCCTGCGTATTGGCCACAGGAATAAAACCATGAATCGCCGGCTTGTCATCCACAAGTGCGACCACAACACCCAACGGCCTGTCTTTGTCCAACAGGCCAAGCCCAGCACCACCGGTTGCCATCGCAAGAGCGCCGTCTGCCAATGCACTCAGGTTGGGCATACCAATGATTCCACCGAGCCAGTCGGCTTGGGCCATGAGATCCTGGTGTGAGTCAATAGCGACTACACCAATCACAGTTGGCTTCACCTCAGCAGATTGGAGTTTGCCGCCACCAAGCAGCACGCCCCCAATTGCGAGAAACCAGATGAACCCCACTGCTCTTCGATATTTACCCTTCATCATGCCGCCACCCATCGCATTTAATGTGAAACACTTGACTCCCTTGGCGCCCCGTGACGACCTGGAAACACCTTACCCCATGTCCTCCCAGACCGCAAAAGTCGTTGTTTTCTTACCAGAGGCCTACGGACGGGCTTCTGTCAAGCGATCTGGCCGGGATTCTCACTACGACAGAACCCAGAGCAGTGCACTCCATTGCAAAAAACGACTCCCGTGGCCTCACGCTCAGTCTCAGGGGCATTATGAGAGCCTCTGCTTCAACCAGCAACCCATTGTCCCCATAACAAGCACCAACGAGTCACCCAAAACAGCGTGGTGGTGTTGAGCACAAACTATCCCGCCGCTGGCCCCAGTATTTCAGTCCTCAACTGGCCACCGTCGACAAACTTCTAGCAGCCAATGACGGGCGATCAATTCATGTCCTTGCGGCAGTGGATGGATTCCATCCCAGATCCATTGCTCCGCGGAGGAGGCGGCAGCAGCAGCGTCAAACACGTCCTGGAGTCTGACATGAACGGCACCAAAATCTTCGGCTAACTGCTTTACGCAATTTCTCAGGCAATCCATTTCAGACCGCCATGCTGCATTGTCTCCCAAGCGTTTCGCTGGAAGAACAAAGGGGTCCATTAAGACTAGTTTCAACTGCGGATTCGCCTTCGTGCAGGCTTCCAGCAACTGGCGGTATTCCTTTTGAAAGGAGTCCGGCGTCACTCTTTTCTGCGGATGCCGAAAGCCGACACCAACATCGTTGGCACCGATAAGTATCGTGAGGACATCCGGCTTGAGATCTATCACATCACGCTGCCAACGTAGGCTGAGGTCAGAGACTTTGTTCCCACTGTGTCCACGGTTGAAGAACTCCAACTTCGCTTCTGGCATTTCAACCCCCAACCGCGCTGCCAGGAGAAACACAAAGCTATGCCCAAGGTAGTGATTGCGGTCACTCTCGTTTCGGCCCCACTTCATATCCGTAATCGAATCACCGATGAAGACTAACCGGCTGCCATTTCCTAGATTCGGAATCGGGCACGCATGCACTGCCAGACCACGCCAGTCAAAATCGTCTGGTTCAGTCGCGGCGGCACCAGAAGACAACAAAAGCGAAGCCAAAAATGAACGGAAGAACAAGGATTCTCTGAAGATAGTCATCTCACGTCCCTACGGCTCGATAAACTCATGCGGAAGGAGAACCTTCTCCACCCCTGCGGCACCCTTGAACGCCAATTCCCTCCCTCGATACCTCACCGTCAATTCTCCCGTATGACGCGGGCGTAGCCGACATTCTTTAAGCTCACCATGCGCCCAAGAGAGGTCCACCTCTACAGCCCCACGGGCCAATAAACCTGTAACCACCCCGCTGTGCCACGCCACTGGTAATGCGGGTAGCAGCCGAATGACCGGAGCCGCTTCAATTGCCCCGGATGTTGGCTGACTCTGCAAGAGCATCTCCGTCACACCAGCAGTCGCCCCCAGATTGGCCTCAATTTGAAATAGTTTCTTTCCAGACGGCCGAAAACGACTGAGAAGATTATCAAAGGCATTATCGATCAGCATCTGTCTCACAAAGCCCCAAGCCATTTCCTCATCGCCCAGACGAGCCCACAAATTTATCTTCCATGCGTTCGACCAGCCGGTGCTTTGCCCAACCCCTCGTTGCTCAAGAAGTTTTCTTGCGGCCTGGGCTATTTCGGGCGTGGCGGTGTTGGAGATCTCATAATACGGATACAGCCCGTACAACGGCGAACAGTGCCGATGTGTCGGCTCACGCTCCTTATATGGCTCCAGCCATTCCTGGAGAATGCCGTTCGGTGCTATTTGATTCGGTGCCAACCGACTTCGCGTCTTTTGTAGTTTGACCTGTAGACTCTCATCACACTTGAGAATCTGAGCGGCACGAACGGTATTACCAAAAAGTTCACGAAGCTGCTGCATGTCGATCGTCGGCCCCATGCAAATCCCCGATCCCGTTTTACCGTCTGGGAGAATAAAACCGTTTTCGGGTGATGCTGACGGCCCCGTCACGAGCCAGCCATTCGCTGGCTCCTCGTAAAGGTTGGCCAAATAGAATTCCACACTGCTCTTCATAATTGGATAAACACTGGCGAGATACTCGCGGTCCAGTGTAAATGCATATTGTTCCCAGAGGTGCTCACAGAGCCATGCAGGACCACCAATATCAAGACCTGCCGGTGCGGTATATCCCCAGATATTCGTAAGACGGTGGGCAATCCAGCCCGGAGAGTCATAGTAGACCCGAGCCGTCCTCGACCCCGGTTCAACAAGTGACGCAATAAACGCCTGAAGCGGCTCCTGCATCTCGACCAAATTACACGACAATGCAGGCCAATAATTCATCTGCGTGTTGATGTTGAAGTGGTAATCACCATTCCACATCGTATGAACTTCTTCAGCCCAAATACCCTGAAGGTTCGCGGGCAGACCTCCCGGCCTCGAAGAGGAAATGAGCAGATATCTGCCCATATTTGCAAATAATGCCGCTAGTGACGGATCTGATTTCCCCTCACGGTAGTTGGCCAGTCGTCTATCGGTAGCCAGTGAGCTGTTGGCAGTCTCTGGTAATGAGAGTTCGACACGAGAAAAAAACTTTTGATGGTTCTCCTGGTGACGCTCACGAAGGCATGCGAACGAATCGCCCGACGCCTCGTTCAGATCAGTAAGCGTGGCTGAAATTGGGTCGGAGCACCGCCTGCCCGCAAAACCCTGATAGTCCGTTGCCGCCGCAAACAAGAGCACAACGTTGTCAGCATCGGTGACAACAAGACTGCCCCCGACTGCTGAAACCTCGCCGCCAGAATGAAGCACCCTTACCCGGGCCGCATAGGTGAGGCCGGCATTCCCGAAGCCATCGTCGAGGGTACCGGTCATGAGAAGGTCACGATCGCCGACTGCCTTTGTCTTAAATCTTTCGGGGCGATCCATTGTTATGGTGCAGGTCACCGGGCCGCTCAATCGCGCGACAAACACATTGTCCGGTGCAGAAACGAAGTAATCGCGTGTAACGGTCTGCCCCTGTTGTTGATAGCACACCTTTCCACTCGCTGTTTTTAAATCAAGCGTTCGCCGATACCCACTCACTTTTTCCTCGACGGCAGGAAAGCAAAGCCGCAGGGTCCCAAGTGTCTGGTAGCGGCCAAACGGAGAGATCCGCTTTGCATATTGCGGACTGCCAGAAACAGGAAATGCTTTCTTCTTTAATGCATTTGCTTCTGCAAAGTTCCCTTCCGCCAGCAGCCGCCGCATTTCTGGTAATGCGGTCCTATCTGGCGGCACATTGTT
>RFVC01000100.1 GCA_009922595.1 Gammaproteobacteria bacterium
ACCATGACCCGCGATCTGGAGTTTCCCAGTTACGGTACCGGCCCGCATGAACTGCTGCTGAAAGAGGACGCCAAGGTCCTGGTTGTTGCCAATGGGGGTATCCGGACACACCCGGACAGTGGCCGTGCAATGCTAAACCTTGAATCCATGCAGCCTTCACTAGCGTACATTGCTGCTGGGGATGGTCAGCTGCTCGAGCAACACTCCCTTGAGGTTGACTTTCAAAAGGCCAGCATCCGTCACCTGGACATAAATGAGCAAGGCCAGGTCGTGATGGGTATGCAGTACCATGGCGAACCATTCGACAGGGTCCCGCTGCTGGCCACCCATGAGCAGGGTCAGCCTTTGAGGCCGCTGTTTGCCCCTGATTTTGAGCAGGGACAGATGGCACAGTATGTGGGTTCGGTACGCTATGATCTGTCAGGCCAATATTTTGCCGCCTCGTGCCCTAGAGGCAATATGATCACTTTCTGGGACGCTAAATCCGGTGCCATGCTGGACTCGGTGCGTTCTCGGGATGGCTGCGGAGTTTGCGCTGCGTCAAACGGTTTCCTGTTTACAGCAGGCACTGGCAGACTCAGCTGGTACGATCTGGAATTGAACAAACTCACTCCACTAAATACAGATATTTCGAAGGTGTTCTGGGATAACCATCTCAGCATTGCCGCTGTTTAGTATGACTCGCCTGTTTTACTTATTTTTCTTACTTGTCTGCGGTCATGTTGTGGCTGCAGAGCAGAACCATACGGTTGACCAGCAGAAGCTGGAAGATCTTGGTCGCGCCTTGTTTTTTGATGTCAGCCTTTCCAGAGACAGAACCCAGGGTTGTGCCACTTGCCATGATCCGGCCCAAGCATTTATCGACTGGCGTGATAATGGCGTTAATAAATCTGCTTCTATGGGGGGTGACTTCATCTCACTTGGAGATCGCAATGCTCCCACCAGTTCCTATGCCGCCCAGGCGCCGGCTTTCCATATTAATGAAGAAGGTGACTATGTTGGTGGCTTGTTCTGGGATGGTCGCGAACCAGACCTAGAAGGGCAAGCCGGCGGACCTTTCCTCAACCCCATTGAAATGCAGATGCCTGATAAGGCCAGCGTGATTGCTAGGCTCCAGGAGCACACACTGTTTCCGTATGCATTCAAATCGCTTTTTGGTGAGGATATTTTTAACGATGTTGACCTGGCTTATTTGCGCATGACCGAGGCGATAGCGGCCTTTGAGCGTACGGAATTTTTCTCGCCCTTCGATTCGAAATACGACCGCTACCTGAAAGGAGAGTACGAACCCACCGAGGAGGAGGAGTTGGGGTTGACCCTGTTTTTCTCCGAGCAGTTCGCAAACTGCAACCAGTGCCACCAGCTTAATACTTCACCGGTCGCGGAGCGTGAACCCTTTAGTAACTACGTCTATAAAAATATCGGTGTGCCGGTAAACAAGGCACTGCGCGTAGCCAATGGGCTGGGACAAAATCATGTTGACAGGGGACTGTTGGAAAACCCTTTGGTGGATGATCCTGTTCAGGCCGGCAAATTCAAAACACCGACCCTGAGGAATATAGCCCTGACAGCTCCGTACATGCACAACGGTGTATTTCACGACCTGAAAACCGTAGTGCAGTTCTACAACAAGTACAACGCGCGTGGTCCTGCTGCAGACATTAACCCCGAGACCGGTGAGCCCTGGGGTGAGCCTGAGGTGCCAGACAATATCGCACTGGAGGAGCTGGAAATGGGTGATGCACTAGACGAAAGGCGTATCAATGCCCTGGTCGCGTTCATGAAAATGCTGACAGATAGGCGCTATGAGCACCTGGTAGAATAGGTGAACCGGGCGATCTTCAGACCCTTTTCAATATCACTTTCCTCAAATTCCTCTGCTACGGGCATCCACTCCTCGAAGGTCGCCTGCGGTAAATGCTTTTCAAAAGTTGCTAACAAGAAATCCCGGGACAGGAAGGGGCTATTTAATACGCCAATAATAGTCGCACCGGGATTGCACATTTCCTTCATGCGTTTCACGATACTCTTGTAATTTTTTTCTGCACTGAAACTGCCGCGCTGCTGACTCGGTGGATCGATTATGACGAGATCATAGCGGCCGAACTGTTTGATTCTGCCCCAGGATTTGAAGATGTTATGCGGAATGCGCCTTATGGGCATCGGCCCCTGGCCGTTGAGCATATGATTCTGACTGCCCCAATCGATGCTGGGTCTGCTCATGTCCACGTTGGTGACGCTCTTCGCGCCGCCGGCCATGGCGGCAACTGACAGGGCGCATGTGTAAGCAAACAGATTAAGTACGTTGCAGTCCCTGCTGTTTTCCTTGAGCCAATCCCGAAGTGGGCCGGTATCGAGAAACAGGCCGACATTCTGCTGTTGTCCGGGGCGGACTTCAAAGCGAAGTCCCTCTGCCTTAACGATCACCTTGTCTGGAATCTCGCCGTAGAGTGTGTCGGCGGGTGACTGGTTGATGTGGCGATGCTGCAGCACTATAGCCTGAAGCTGCTCTGTAGGAGCAAATTCAAGAATTAAGCGGGAAATTTCTTCAATATTTTCAATAGGTTTCCAAGCTGAGACGAGAACGACAGGTGGGAACCAGTCGATACAGAAATGCTCAAGACCAGGATAGCAATGACCTCGACCATGAAATATCCGTCGGGCTTCGGGCTGGGGCTGGGAAAAAAACTGTTGGAGTTTTTTCTGGAGAGGATTACTGGTTGTCATCAGCGCCGTAATACTGGACGCCGATCTTGATTCGGTCGCGACCCTGGGCCATGCGATGGGCATTGGTATCACGCAGGGAATAAACGCAGCCGCAATATTCCTGCTGGTAAAAACCTTCACGCTTGCTTATTTCTATCATGCGCTGAGAACCGCCGCCTTTGCGCCAGTTGTAGTCCCAGTATTCCATTTTCTCATAACGTGCCGCCGCACGTTTGCCGCAGTCGTTGATCTGGTCCATATTTTTCCAGCGCGAAATACCCAGTGAGGACGAGATCACTGGGAAACCGTTTTCCTGCGCATAAAGCGCCGTTCGCTCAAAGCGCATGTCAAAGCACTTGGTGCAGCGTTCGCCTCTCTCGGGTTCCATTTCCAGTCCCTTGATTCGCTCAAACCAGTTGTCGGTATCGTAGTCGGCATCAATAAACTCGATACCATTTTTTTCCGCAAAGGCAATGTTCTCATCTTTTCGCAGCTCATATTCGCGCTTGGGATGGATGTTCGGATTGTAGAAGAAAATGCTGTAATTGATTCCCGCGGCGTGAATTGCTTCCATAACTTCGCCTGAGCAGGGCGCGCAACAGGAATGCAGTAGAAGTTTGTCTGCATTATTAGGAAGTTGTAGTTTTGGTCTGTCTTCAGATTTCATTTTTATTAAAAATATAGCAGACCTTAAATTTTTGAATTTAGTCTGAGCTGAGGCTTGAGGTTTTTATTTGTTACCCATTATATCAGGTCAAAAAAGTTAGGGTTAAAACCTTTATCTATTGGTTCGGATCATTGAAGCAGACCTTACCCTCGATAGCCCAGTGGCCAATAAAAGCTGGAATTCCTCGCAAGGGGCGGTCTTGGTGGGTTAGAGACGTTGACGCTTTCTGTTTGCGAAAATCACAAAAAAAGCCGGCAAGATGCCGGCTTG